>CAYSPN010000131.1:0-8561 GCA_964432895.1 uncultured Candidatus Kuenenia sp. | reverse complement strand
CAACTCCGTGGCCGAATATCTCGACAACACGCTCTCCTCCGACCAGTTGGAGGCATTCGAACGGATCTGCATCGAGTCGGAGTTGCACCTCGCGGAGGTGGCCGCCTGTCACGGGCTGCTGGCGGAGTTGGCCCGCGATCCCACGGTGCAACACGGTTTGCACGGCGACGAACGGCAGCGGATCCAGCAGCGGTTACGGGGCCTGCTGGCGGGCCTGCAGGATCGGGCCGCGACGGAGCACGCCGTGACGAAGCCAGCCGGCGACGGCCATCGCGAGTCGCGGGAAACAGCGTGGGCCATCCGCGACGCGATGGCAGCGTCAACGGGCGTGCGAAGCGGGCCCACGGTCAAGGGGAAAAGTGTCGTCGATCCCCAGCGGCTGGCCCCCCGGCGAGCGGCGGAGCGTTCGTCGTTCGCGGCATGGTCGTCCGCAGCGATCGCGGTTGCCCTGCTGCTGACGCTGGCCGGCGTGCTCGCCTGGTCGCTGCTTGGAGGGAATCTCGCGGGCCGAGGGGGGCGTCGGGTGCAGGAGGTGGCGAACGCGGAGCAGCAGCCTGTCGTGCCGCCGGCGCCGCCGGTTCCTGCCTCCGAAAACGTCAGCCCCGCGGCTGCGGCTGCAGAACCCCCTGCGGCGACGGAGGAAGATCCGCCGACTCAACAGTCTCCGCAAGCGGGGCCCGTGCAGGAGGCGGTGAAGGAGACGCCACCGATGACGCCACCCGCGGTGGCTGGCAATGCAGTGGAGCCCGTGCCGCCCGCGGCGCCGCCTGCCGCGATGGCCGCCGTGCCAGCACCTGCGGAAGCACCACTGCCGGCTGCCGTGCAGATTTCGGTGCCGGCTGCCGCGCAGGTGCCGGAGCCGGCCGCCGTGGCCGCCAACGATCCTCAGGATGCAGTGGGATTCGTGGGTGGCGAGGGCGTGCTCCTCCATCTGGCGGAGACGCCGGAGACGCCGGCGTGGACCTTCTTTCCAGTGGGATCCCCGCTTCAGAAACGGGAAGACCTGCTCGTGCCGCCGGCGTTTCAGCCCGAACTTCACGTGCGGGGCGTGACGATTCGCCTGCTTCCCGAAACCCGGGCGGTGCTTTCGCTCGACTCGGATGGCGTGCCGCGGATCGAGGTGGTGTTTGGCCGAGCCGTGGCGCGGGCCAGTCGGGCCGACGCGCGGCTGGGCATCACCGCGGGCGGGCTGCTCGGTACGGTCGATGCCGGCCTGTTGAGCCCGGTGGCGATCGAGGTGCAACTTGATCGCTTTCCCGGTGCTGATCCCGCCAACACGCCGCCGCTGGTGCGGTCACGGATCTACGCGGCGTCCCGTGGCCTCGCATGGCGGCAGACGGCTGCGGGCGGGCTGCCGGTGGAACGGCCGCTGGAGGGGATCGATGCCCAGGGGATGATCGACGCGGGGATGTCGCTCGAGTGGAATAGCAACGGCCCAGGGCGTGTCGCCGTGGTTCGGAATCGCGCGCTGCCGGCCTGGATCGAGTCGGGAGCGAGGCCCGACAGGCTCGAGAAGTCGGCCGGTGAAGCGCTGGCGGCCAAGGTCGCGGCCACGGCCCCGCTCGCGCGTGCGTTGCGAGAACTGGCCGCCGACAAGCGAGCCGAAAACAGAATGCTGGCGGCATCGACGCTGGCGCTCATCGGCGAATTCGATGATCTCGTGGAACAACTCTCGGCCGAGTCGCCAGGACGGAAACTGGAGCAGCGGCAGTGGTCGCAGTTCCAGAACGCCACCGTGCCGCTGGCGTTGGCGCGGGGTGGCAATGCCGCCGCCCGGCTCTACGAATCCTTCGTCAATCGGGGGCCGCACGGCAAGGCCGACGCGCTCTGGGCGATGGCCCGTGGTTTCACCGACGAAGAGTTGGCCGCAGGAGTCGATCGTGCGATCGTCGAAGCCCTCGACGACCCCAGCCTTATTGTGCGGAGGTATGCGAGCAAGGCGCTCATCGACATCACGCAGCCCTCGGCCGTCGACCGGACGAGGTATCGCCCAGATGGTCAGCCAGAGATGCGACGGGAAGGCGTGGTCTGGTGGAGGAACCAGCTCGAGAAGGGGCTCATTCGCCGCGGCAGCCTGGCCTCCGGCATCACCGCCCGCCCGGCAGGCGACGCGGCCGTGCCCGCCGAGGAATCCCCAGAGGGGCCTGCCGAGGAGCCTGCCGAGGAATGAATTTGCTGGCGTTTTTGCGGCCTGGGGCCGTGGCGCGCGGATGGTTTGTGTCGGCGGACCGAGGGGTGCTATGATCGCGGAATTGAGAGGCGATTCGCCGTTTGAGATGGCTCTTTCCCGGGTGGTACCCGGCGGGCCTTCAGGGCCGAGCGTGGTTCGGCCGCGGTTTCAAGTGAGTCGTCGGAGCGTTTTGCCAGAGAAGGGAAAGCCCGAGTGCAGATCAACGTTTCAGCAAGGCACGGTCAGCTCAGCGGCGCCACGCAGTCGAAAATTGCGTCGAAGGTCTCCCGTCTGAAGCGGTATTTCAACCGTCTCACAGCCCTGAACGTGACCGTGGACCTGGAAAATGAGGCCCTGCCGGCGGTGGAGATCATCGCCTCTGCGGAGCATTTTCACGACATGGTCAGCCGGGAACACTCCGGCCAGCTCTGGCGGAGCGTCGACGGGGCCGTCCAAAAGCTCGAGCAACAGCTCAGAAAACACAAGGAGAAGGTTCTGGATCACAAGCACGTGCACAACACGCGTGAATCCTGAACTCGCAGACGCATGAAGTTTTCCGATTTCGTGGCCACGGATGCGATCCGATCGCACGTTGATGCCCACACCAAGGAGGGCGTCATCCGGGAGATGGCCCAGTCGCTCGTCGACGCCGGCAGCATCGCGGCGGGTGACCTCGAGAGCATCGTCAAGGCCATCATGAAGCGGGAGGACCTTGGCAGCACCGGCATCGGTCGGGGTGTGGCCGTTCCCCACACAAAGCATCCCAGTGTGACCAGGCTCGTCGGCACGGTGGCAGTGAGCCATGACGGGGTGAATTTCGAAAGCCTCGACGGTGAGCCTGTGCAGCTGTTTTTTCTGCTCGTGTCGCCGCCTGACCGGCCTGGCGATCACCTGCGGGCGCTCGAAAACATCTCCCGCCAGCTTCGCGACGAAACATTCTGTCGGCACCTCAAGTCTGCCAAGGGGCCGATGGATATCCAGCACCTTTTGGAGGAGGCCGACAGCCACGGGGTGGCGTCGTGACCGCCACCGTGATGCGGGAAGGTGAGGCGCGCTTGGTAGAAATTCGTGACAGCATGAGTGAGGAGGTCGTCTCGCGCGAGGTCGTGGTCGGGATGCCGCAGGGCTTGCATGCCCGGCCGGCAGACCAGCTCGCGCGCGAGGCCCGGAAGTGGCAGTCACGCATCGAGCTGCTCAGTGATTCACAGCGGGTCGACGGAAAAAGCATTCTCGACGTGCTGACGCTCGCCGCCGAGGCGGGAACGCGATTGGTCGTGGAGGTGACGGGGCCCGACGCCCGCGAGGCGCTCGAGGCCATCGGCAGCCTCTTCGACCGCAATTTCAACGAACAGGAAAGCAACGAAGGCCAGTAACGACGGTCACGATTCAAGGCTTGTGCTGATCGGCGGCCAATGGCCCGCCAGATTTCGTACGCAGTTCATACACCCAGTCCAAACGCAGTCCATACCACGAAGGAGCCGCAACGAACCGCGAGGCGCGAGTGCCGCCGGGATCTTGATCGCAGCCGCCATGCACGGCATGGCATGAGCGCGATCTCCCTGGACGACACGACGCAGCCCGCGGGCGAAATGCGCCCCCCATGCTGAAACTCCAGGGAATCGCCGTTTCGCCCGGCGTCACGATCGGCGAAGCGCTCGTCCTCGACAGCGAGGGCTTCCGGATCCCGCGCCGCTTCGTCGAGCGGAGCGCGGTCGATACGGAACTGGCCCGGCTCCAGCACGCCGTGGCCGATACGGCCCGCGAAATCGAGCGGAACCGGGACGCGATCCGGGCTGAACTCGGCGAGCAGTATGCCGCCATCTTCGATGCCCATCTGGCGATGCTGCATGATGCCAAGTTGCAGGAGGAGCTGGCCACGGCCGTCCGTGACCGCAACTGGTGGCCGGAATATGCCGTCAGCCGCACGCTCCGCCGCTACGCGAAGGTGTTTCAGAATCTCGACAACCACATCTCGCAGCGGGCGCACGACATCTACGACATCGAGAAGAGCCTGCTTCGCAACCTGCTGGGGCAGCGGCGCGAGACACTCGCCGCGATCTCGCAGCCGGTGATCGTGTTGGCCCACAACCTCACGCCCAGCGAAACCGCCAATCTCGACCGGCGGTTCGTGCAGGGCTTCGCCACGGAATTGGGTGGTCCGGGCAGTCACACGGCGATCGTGGCGGAGGGGCTCGAGATTCCAGCGGTGGTGGGCATCGGCCCGTTCCTCGCCGACGTGTCGGGTGGCGAGCCGGTGATCCTCGATGGCAATCAGGGAATCGTGATCCTCCAGCCCGATGAGGAGACGATCGCCCGCTATCGGCTCGAGGTGGAGGCTGCCCGCACCGTCGCGAAGAAGCTCGACAGGCTGCGAGACCTGCCGGCCGTGACGACCGACGGCGTCCGGATCCAGATCACCGGCAACATCGAGTTTCCCAGCGAGGCCGAGCAGTGCCTGAGCCGGGGGTGCGACGGCATCGGCCTCTATCGCACCGAGTTTCTCTACCTGACAAGCCGCCGCGAGCCGACCGAAGAGGACCACTTCGCCGCTTACAGGGACGTGGTGCAGGCGATGCCCGGCATGCCGGTCGTCATCCGCACGCTCGATCTTGGCTCGGACAAGATGCTCACGGAGGCGAAGTCGGAGGAGGAGCGGAATCCCTGCCTGGGCTTGCGCAGCATCAGGCTCTCGCTGCGGCAGTTGCCGATGTTTCGCACGCAGCTGCGGGCGATCCTCCGGGCCAGCGCCCTGGGCGACGTGCGGGTGCTCTTCCCGCTCGTCTCCACGATCGTCGAACTCCGCCAGGCCCGCATGGTCCTGGCGGACGTGATGGAAGATCTGGCCGAGCACGGCATCGCGTTCAACGCGAAGATGCCGGTCGGCATGATGGTCGAGACGCCGGCCGCTGTGATGATGCTCGACGCATTCATCAAGGAGGTCGACTTCGTCTCGATCGGCACCAACGACCTGATCCAGTACACACTGGCGGTCGATCGGGGCAACAAGGAGGTCGCCGAACTCTACAACGCCTGCGATCCGGCTGTGCTGCGGCTGTTGCGCCGCACGCTGGATGTGGCGGCCGAGGCCCGCGTGCCTGCGACGTTATGTGGTCAGATGAGCGGCAGCGTGATGTACACGCAGCTGCTTCTGGGACTGGGCTTGCGGCAGCTGAGCGTGCCGGCGAGCGCCATCCCCGAAGTGAAGCAGGTGGTCCGAAGTGTTTCGGCCGCTGAATGCCGCGCGATTGCGGAAAAAGCGCTGACGATGGACGCCGCCCGGGAGGTGAAAGCCTACCTGCGCGACCAACTGCGTCGGCTGCTCGCAGAAACGGTCGCGTAGCGGCAGGGCCGCCAGCGCGACACCGCCCTGCGGGGCGGCAAAGTCATCGAAAGGAAAAACGGACATGAAACAGGAAATGCTCATCAACGTGTCGCAACCGGAGGAGTGCCGGATCGCGATCATGGAGGACGGCGTGCTGGAGGAGCTCTACGTGGAGCGGACCAGCCAGGACAACCTCGTCGGCAACATCTACAAGGGCCGGATCGTCAACATCGAGCCGAGCATCCAGGCGGCGTTCGTCGACTTCGGCGTCGGTCGCAACGGGTTCCTGCACATCAGCGACGTGGAGCCTCAGTATTACCGGCAGGGCGGGCTCGATCCCGACAAGGCATTCGAGGCGGGAGAGGCCGCGAGTCGCGGCGCTGACATCGAGGAGAGCGATGCAGACGGGCGTCCCAAGACGGCCACACGGCGGAAGCCCCGCATGGGCGACCGACCCCGCGTGAAGCCGCCCATCCAGGACGTTCTGCGGCGTGGCGACGAGGTGCTCGTGCAGGTGATCAAGGAGGGCTTCGGCACCAAGGGCCCCACGCTCTCCACCTATATCTCGATTCCGGGCCGCTACCTCGTGCTCATGCCTCCACTGGGCCGGGTGGGCGTGTCGAAGAAGATCGACGACGAGCACGAGCGGCGGGTGCTCCGCGACATCATGCTCGAACTGCGGCCTCCGAAGGGGGTCGGGTTCGTTGTTCGCACGGCGGGCACCGAACGGACAAAGTCGGAGATGGCCCGCGACATGGCCTATCTCCTGAGGCTCTGGAAGTCGATCGTGCGGCGGATGCGGAAGTATTCCGCGCCGATCGATATCTACCAGGAGTCGGACATGATCATCCGCACGATCCGTGACATGTTCACGGAGGACGTCGGCCGGATCCTGATCGACGAGCCGGCCGCCTACGAGCGGGCCCGTGAGTTTCTCGAACTGGTGATGCCGAAGTATGTGTCGCGGCTGCAGCTTTACGAAGGCAAGGAACCGCTCTTCCACCGCTACGGCCTCGAGGAGGAGATCAGTCGCATCCACCAGCGGAAGGTGCCGCTGAAGGGCGGCGGCTCGATCGTGATCGATACCACCGAGGCGCTGGTGGCGATCGACGTCAATTCCGGCAGCTTCCGCACCGAGAAGTCGGCGGAGGAGAACGCCTACCAGATGAACCTGATCGCGGCGAAGGAGATAGCCCGACAATTGCGGCTCCGTGACTTGGGCGGCGTGATTGTCAACGACTTCATTGACATGCGGCGGGAGAAGTACCGTCGCGGCGTCGAGAAGGCGCTGCACGACGCCATGAAGCGGGACCGCGCCCGGACGAAGATCCTGCGGACGAGCCCGTTCGGCCTGATCGAGATGACCCGGCAGCGGATTCGGCCGTCGCTCCGGAAGAGCATCTTCCGCGACTGCCCGACCTGTTCCGGCACCGGCATCGTGAAGACCGCCGAGAGCATGGCGATCGAGGTGATGCGGACGCTCCAACTCTCCGCCACGAGGGACGACATCGCGCGGCTCAACGTGACGGTGCACGACGAGGTGGCGACTTGGATCAACAACCGGAAGCGTCGGGAGATCGCCCAGTTCGAGGATGCCACGCACGTGCAACTGCACGTGACCGGCAAGGAGAGTGCATCTCCCGAGCATCTGCTCATCGAGGCCTGGGATTCGAGCGGCCGCACCGTGCGGTTCCCGTAAAAACCCATGTTTTCGAGCCCCACTCGACCCAGCGACCATCCATTGTTAGGCTGAGATGCTCGAAAAACAGCCCGTTTCGGGCCGCGTTGACCGTCCCCCTCCCGTCTCTTTCCCAACGTCCTTTCACAGCGGTGACCACCATGGCCAAGTCTGCATCGACCAGCGATTCCTCGACGTCCGCATCCACCATGGCGGGCGCCGGCCACCACTACGCCATCGTCGTCGACGGCGGTCGGCAGTATCGCGTCAGCGAGGGCGAGGTGCTCGACATCGATTTCCGCCACCTGCCGGCCGGCAGCGAGGTGGTGTTCGACGAGGTGCTGGCGGTGAGCAAGGCCGGCGTGCTGACGCTCGGTGCGCCGGTCGTGAAGGGCGCGAAGGTGAAGGCCGAGGTGGTGGGCGTCGTGCAGGGCGAGAAGATCTACGTGCAGAAGTTCGCCCGCCGCAAGAACTACCGCCGTCGCACCGGCCATCGCTCGATCTCGACAAAGGTCCGCATCGCGTCGATCGGCTGACACGCAAGCCATTCCCTTGCTCGCGCTGCGGGCTTGGATATGGAGCGATTGTCTGGTGCCTGCGGCCATGCAAGCCCGACGCGCAAGCGAGGGAATTCTTCTCATCCAAGCCCGACGCGCAAGCGAGGGACTTCTTCTCATCCAAGCCCGACGCGCAAGCGAGGGAATTCTTCTCATCCAAGCCCGACGCGCAAGCGAGGGACGTTCACGCCCGGCCGAGAATCCCCGCCAGCGGGCCGCCGCGGCGGCAGAGTTCGTCGACGCGGGCCGACACGGCGGGATCCTCCTCGACAGGCGGCGAGTGATGCGGCTTGAGCCTGGCGTCGATCACGAGCGGGCCCCGACAGCCCCAGTGCTTCTGATGCACCGCCGCATCGACGCCGTGCACGTCGGCCGCGGGGTTTGACCGGGTGAAGCAGAGCCAGAGAAAGTTCTCGAGCGATGCTGCCGCGAAGTCGCTGTCATCGACAACGACGATCAGCGGCCAGGCCCGCAGCGGATGCTCGGGAGCAATCGCCGCCGTCAGCCGCTCGATGTCGATCGACCACGGTGCGGCCGAGGCCGTCGCCCAAATGCTCTCGTCGTTTGGTGAATCGAGCCTGGGCCGCGGCTCGATCGGCGGGCCCTCGACTGCCACGATGCCGGGAAGGCAGACCCGCGGGTTGCGAAAGCCGTCGGGCAGCGGGATGCCGGCTGAGAGTTCACGCGGCAGCGTGCGGCTGGCCGGGCCGCGGGCCGCGACCACGAGCTTCGAGCCTGTGTTCAAGCCGCTGCCTGAGTAATCAAGGGTGTCGATCGTGGTTTCGGTGTGGAAGTGGCAGTCGCGGCGCCAGTCGACCCGCTCGAGCAGGTGGG
>CAYSPN010000130.1:0-1669 GCA_964432895.1 uncultured Candidatus Kuenenia sp. | reverse complement strand
CCGCACCATACCGTTTTCCATCCCGCAGATACGCCCCGTAGGTTTTGCCCGGAGATCATCTATGACGCAGACGCCCCTCGACCCTTCCGCCATCGACCGCCTGCACGAGGCACACGATCGCATCCTCGCCCAGCTCTCGCGGGTGATCGTCGGCCAGAGCCAGGTGATCGAGGAACTGCTGATCTGCCTGTTCAGCCGCGGCCATTGCCTGCTCGAAGGGGTGCCAGGCCTCGCCAAAACGCTGCTGGTCAGCACGCTGGCCAAGAGCCTCGACCTCTCCTTCAGCCGCATTCAGTTCACCCCCGATCTGATGCCGGCCGACATCCTCGGCACCGACGTGCTCGAGGAGGACAAGGCGACGGGCACGCGGCAGTTGCGGTTTCTCGAAGGGCCGCTGTTCGCCAACGTGGTGCTCGCCGACGAGATCAATCGCACGCCGCCGAAGACACAGGCGGCGCTCCTCGAGGCGATGCAGGAGCGGCAGGTGAGCGTGGGCGGCATCACCTACCCCCTCGAACGGCCCTTCTTCGTCCTGGCCACGCAGAACCCCATCGAGCAGGAGGGCACCTACCCGTTGCCGGAAGCGCAGCAGGACCGGTTCATGTTCAAGGTGTTCGTCCGCTATCCGACGTTCCAGGAGGAATTCGAGATCGCCCGACGGACGACGGGCCTGCCCCCCGAGGATGCGCAGCCCGTGCTGTCGGCGGCCGACATCATCGGCCTGCAGCAGGCAGTGCGGGGAGTGCCGGTGAGCGACCATCTCGTGCGGTATGCGTTGGCGATCGTCAGGCAGACCCGGGCCGGCGAAAAGGGCACGCCCGACTTTGTCAGCGACCAGCTCTCCTGGGGCGCGGGGCCGCGGGCCGTGCAGTTTCTGATCATCGGTGCCAAGGCCCGTGCGATTCTGCAAGGCCGCAGCCATGTGGCAGTGGAAGACATCCAGGCGCTCGCCAGCCCCGTGCTGCGGCACCGCATCGTGGTCGGCTTCGCGGCCGAGAGCGAGGGCGTGACGCCCGACGGCATCATTCAGAGGATCATCGAGACGACCCCTGCCAGAGAGGACGAGCTCACCCGTGACGCCCGGTTCCAGACGATATTTGCATCCTGAAGCGATCGCCCGCATCGCGCGGCTGGAGCTGCGCGCGCGGGCCGTCGTCGAGGGCGTGCTCGCCGGCCTCCACAAGAGCCCCTACAAGGGGCAGTCGGTGGAGTTTCTCCAGCACCGGGAGTATGTCCGTGGCGACGACCTGCGCCGCGTCGACTGGAAGGTCTGGGGTCGGCAGGACCGCCTCTATGTGAAGGAGTTCGAGGAGGAGACCAACCTCCGGGTCACGCTTCTGGTGGACGGTTCGGCCAGTATGAACTATGCCTCGGGGCCGCTCGGCAAATACGACTACGCCGCCACGCTCGCGGCCAGCCTCGCCTGGCTGGCGCTCTCGCATGGCGACGCCGTTGGCTGCTGCGTGTTCGACGACAAGATCAGGGCGAGCGTGCCACCGCGGACGAAGCGATCGCACCTCGCGAGCGTGGTGGAGGTGCTGGAGACGCCCCGGGCGGGCCGGCCGACGGCCTTCCTGCCGGTGCTCCGATCGCTGGCCGAGACGCTGCCGCGGCGGGGCCTGGTGATGGTGGTGTCCGACCTGCTCGGCGACCGCGACGGCGTGTTTCA
>CAYSPN010000129.1:0-3002 GCA_964432895.1 uncultured Candidatus Kuenenia sp. | reverse complement strand
GCGGTGGTGTTCGTCGTGCTGTCATTGGCCGCGATCGCCACTTGGAAGCTGCAGGTGTTCACCGCCTTTGATCCCGAAGCGGCCCGGGCGGCCGGCGTGCCGGTGGCGGTGGTCACGACAGGGCTGCTCGCGGCCACGGCGTTGGCCACGGTGGCGGGCTTCGAGGCCGTGGGGGCAATCCTCGTGGTGGCGATGCTCGTCGTGCCGGCCGCCACGGCCGAGCTGCTCTCGCGGCGTCTGCATCGCATCGCCGTGCTGTCGATCCTCTTGGGCGTCGTGGCCGCGGGCATCGGCTACCTGGCCGCATGGCGCTGGAACACAAGCGCCGCGGGCATGATCGCCGTCGTGCTTGGCATGCAATACCTGCTGTGCGTGCTGCTCACACCCGACGACGGCCTTGTGGCCCGGCTCTGCAACCAAGGCTGGTTTGCGTGGCGGGTAGCCTGCGAAGACAGGCTCGCTGCGTGTTGGCGGGCGGAGGAGACGCAGGCACGCGGGGATACGGTATCGGCCTCGGCGAGGCCGACGCTCGGCGATCGCATCGCGGACGCCTGGCTGGCGATCACGGGACGCGTGGCGAGGGGCCCTCGAGGCTGGACGCTCACGGCCCGCGGCCGGGAGCAGGCGGACATGGTGGTGCGGTCGCATCGGCTCTGGGAATCGTGGCTGGGGCGGCATGCCGAACTCCCGCTCGATCATCTCCACCCGCCCGCCGAGTGGATCGAGCATCACCTCGGGGCCGAGGTCCGACGGCGAATCGAGGCGGAGGTCGGGATGCGGACCAGCGATCCGCACGGCCGAACGATCCCACCCGAGCCGTGATCACGGCAAGGCTCGGCATCGTGCCGACCTTGCCTTGGCCGACCTCCGTCGGCTGGTTCTTACCCGGCCCTCCGGGCCTGGCGCTGGGAGTTGGTTTCGTCCGCCAGTTCCGCCCAGTGGGGGCAAGTTTTTAACTTGCCCTGCCGCGTTCACGCAGGGTTCGGCCGGCGGCGCAACCGGTCGAGAGAGAGATAGACCACCGGTGTCGTGAAGAGCGTCAGGCACTGGCTCACGATCAGGCCGCCCACGATCGCGATCCCGAGCGGCCAGCGGATCTCCGCCCCCGCGCCGGTGCCAAGCGCCAGCGGCAGGCCGCCGAGCAGGGCGGCGAGCGTCGTCATCGTGATCGGCCGGAATCGCAGGATGCAGGCCTCCACGATGGCGTCGGCCGCACTCAGCCCGCGAGTCCGCTCGGCGTCGAGTGCGAAGTCGATCATCATGATCGCGTTCTTCTTCACGATCCCGATCAGCAGGATGATGCCGATCAGCGACATGACGTTGAGTTCTTTGCCAAACCAGAGCAACGCCACGAGCGCCCCCAAGCCGGCGCTTGGGATCGTCGAAAGGATCGTCACGGGATGCACGAAGCTCTCGTAGAGGATGCCCAGCACGATGTAGACCGCGATCACCGCCGCGAGGATGAGCAGCGGCTGGTCGACCAGCGAGGCGCGAAACATCCGCGCGGTGCCGGCGAAGCGGCCCTGAACGGTCGCGGGCATCGCCAGGTCTTCCGCGGCCGCCTCCACCGCTTCCACCGCCTCGCCCAATGAACTGCCTGGCGCCAGATTGAACGAAACCGTCGCCGAGGGAAACTGGCCCGTGTGGTTGACCATCAATGGTGTGTTGGCGGGGGCGATGCTGCAGATCGCATCCAAAGGGATCTGCACACCATCGCGGCCCGTCACCCTCAGGAACTGGAGCGAGTCGGGCCCCTCCAGATACTCGGGCTCCAGCCCCAGCACCACCCGGTACTGGCCGCGCGGTCGGTACATAATCGAGACATACCGCTGTCCGAAAGCATCGTAGAGCGCGTCGTCGATCTGCTGTGGCGTGACGCCATACCGGGCGGCCTCGTCGCGGTCGATCGTCAGGCCCGCCTGCAGGCCGCGGTTCTGCTGGTCGCTGCGTACGTCGACCAGTTCGGGCAGCGTCCGCATGGCGGCCAGCAGTTTTGGGCCCCAGGTGTTGAGGTCGCCCAGCGTGTCGGCCCGCAGCGTGTATTGATACTGGGCACTACTTAGGCGGCCGCCGATGCGGAGATCCTGCACCGGCTGCATGACGAGCGTCGCGCCGGGCAGCGACGCGAGGGACTTCCGCAGGCGGTCCACGACCTCGTCGGCATCGAGGCCCCGTTCCTCCTTCGGCTTGAGCGTGATGAACATCCTTGCCGTGTTGGGGCTGCCTCCCGTCGCGGCGCCCGTCGAGCCAGTCACGCCCGCCACGGCCGGATCTTCGTGAATCGCCAGGGAAAACGTCGTGAGCAGCCGGCTCATGGTCTGGAACGACGTATCCTGATCGGCGTCGAGCGTCGCGGTGATGCGGCCGTTGTCCTGCTGCGGAAAGAATCCCTTGGGCACGATCACGTAGAGGTAGACCGTGAGCGCCATCGTCGCGAGGTTGACGGCCATCGTCAGCCGCGGATGCCGCATCACCACCGCGAGGGCCCGTGCATACCAGCCGGTGATCGTCGCGATGCCCCGCTCCACCCAGCGGTTTGCCCAGCCGTGCTGTTCAACCGAGGCGGGCTTCAGCAGCCACGCGCACATCATGGGCGTGAGCGTCAGCGACACCACCATCGATACCGCGATCGCCACCGAAAGCGTCACCGCGAACTCGCGGAACAGCCGCCCCATGATGCCCCCCATGCAGAGGATCGGGATGAACACGGCCACGAGCGACACGCTGATCGACAGCACCGTGAACCCGATCTCCCGGGCTCCCGCGACCGCCGCGGCCATCGGCTTCATGCCGGCCTCGCGGTACCTCGCGATGTTTTCCAGCACCACGATGGCGTCGTCCACCACGAACCCGGTGGCGATCGTCAGCGCCATGAGCGACAGGTTGTCGAGGCTGTAGCCGAGGAAGTGCATGGCGGCGAAGGTGCTCACCAGCGACACCGGCACCGCCACGCTGGGCACGAGCGTGGCTCGCACGTCCCGCAGGAAGACGAACACGACCAG
>CAYSPN010000128.1:0-5844 GCA_964432895.1 uncultured Candidatus Kuenenia sp. | reverse complement strand
GCCTTCGCAGAGCCCCGGCATCAGGCCGAAACAATGATATGTGCCCCGCGGCGCCGCAACAAGGATCGGCGACCGGCAGGCCGCAGCCCCGCCACGCGAAACCTTTTCCCACTCAGTTCGTTCAAGGCATACTCCGCGGCTATCGCGGCTATCGCGGCTATCGCGTCTGTCGCCTTTATGTCGTGCCACGTTTTCGGAGATGCCCTGATGCGCTTGAGGTGTGGGATCGTTTCGTCGGCGTCGTTCTCGCCCGTCCTCCTCGCTTGTCTCGCGGCCTACGGCTGGGCGGCCACCGCAATCGCCGCCCCGAACGTGATCATCTTCTATGCCGACGATCTCGGCTGGGGCGAACTCGGCTGCCAAGGCAACAAGGATATCCCCACTCCCCACATCGACTCACTCGCCGCCAACGGCATCCGCTGCACGCAGGGCTACGTCGCCGCCGCCTATTGCAGCCCATCCCGGGCTGGACTCATGACCGGCCGCTACCCGACCCGTTTCGGCCACGAGTTCAACGCCATCGCCGGAGCAAAGAGTGGCACCGGACTATCACTTCACGAGACTACGCTGCCAACCCGACTCAAGTCGCTCGGCTACGACACCATCTGCATCGGCAAGTGGCACTTGGGTTACGGGCCCGAGTATCGGCCGACGGCCCGTGGCTTCGATGAGTTTTACGGCACACTCGCCAACACACCCTTTTTTCACCCCTCCGATTTCATCGACTCGCGAAAGTCGCCCGATGTAGTGAAGGTGCAGGACGCGTCGTTCTATACGACCGATGCCTACGCCGCGCGGGCCGTCACCTGGCTCAAGGAACGCAAGCAGGGCCCGTGGTTCCTCTATCTCCCCTTCAACGCCCAGCACGCTCCGCTCGAGGCCCCGCAGGCATATCTCGACCGGTTCCCGACCATCACCGATCCAAAGCGGAAGATATTCGCAGCCATGCTCTCCGCGATGGACGACGCCGTGGGACGAGTGCTCGCCGCCGTGCGAGACCGCGTCCAGGAGGAGAATACACTCATCTTTTTTATCGCCGATAACGGCGGACCCACGCAGGGCACGACGTCGCAGAACGGCCCTCTTCGCGGATACAAGTCGAACACCTACGAGGGCGGACCGCGGGTGCCGTTCCTCGTGCAGTGGAAGGGACGACTGCCGGCAGGCAAGACCTATGACCTGCCCGTCATGAACCTCGATGTCATGCCGACTATTCTTGCGGCCACGGGCCATCCGGTCGACGCCGCGGCACACCTCGACGGCGTCGATCTCATGCCGTTCCTCACGGGAAAGGCGGAGGGGCGGCCGCACGAGACGATGTTTTGGCGGTTCGGCGAACAGTGGGCCGTGCGGAACGGCGACTGGAAACTCGTTGTGTCGAAGGGAGGCAGCGGCAGGCCAGAACTCTACGATCTCGCCGCCGACGTCGGGGAGCAGAAAGATCTCGCGGCGAGCGAGCCGGACCGGGTGGCCGAGTTGCGAAAGCTCTACAACGGCTGGAATGCGGAGCAAGCGGAGCCGGCGGTCCGCGACTCGAAGCCGATGAACCAGCAACGCAAGAAGAAACAACGCGAAAAAGCTGCCAGGGCCGCGGCTGACGCGGCCTCCTGAGCCGGCCGGGCCGCCGCGGCCGAAACCCGTTTTTCCGGCCAATCGCGCGAACCAAATGCCCGGCTCCTCCGTAAAGTTACCCCATGGAGATCACGAACGATCCGCCAGGTCGCCCACAGGAGGTTCAGTCATGTTCACGTTCGAATCCTTCACGACGCTGATGGTTGGAGCGATGGCCATTCCGGCCCTTGCTCTGCTGGTGATCGGGCTCTCCACCCCACAGGTCGCCCCGGACCACATGCGGCGCTGACCGGCGGTCGCAAAGGAGTGCGATTGGCACGGAAGTACGGGCTCACGCCGCTATTCGCGTGCAGCACCGGATTTCCCTCGCTTGCGCTTCGGGCTCGCATGGAGCCGACGTGGCCTGAACTCAGGCTGCGGTTCGCGTGGCCGCCTTGTCAGCCGCCTTGTAGAGATACGGGTTCATCGAAGGATCGTTGTACATCTTCATCTGGCGGAACACCCGCAGCGGCCGCTGGCCCGCGAAGATCTCCCCGATGAGTCGCTGAAGCGCCTCCATCAGATGGGCTCGCTGCATGTCGAGCACCGCCATCCGCGAAGCCGCCTTCTCACGGTGCTCCTGCGTGGCATCGGCCCGATCGATCTGCTCCTGCATGTGAAAGCGGCGCAGTTCCAGAATCGAAAGCCGGTCGATTGCCGCACCGGGAGTCTCCGTGGCCGCCGGAGCCGTCGGGCCCGCGACGATCCCGCGACTCGCCAACTCTTCGATCAGCCAGTCGTCGGTCTTCTCAATCGCGTCGTTACGGGCCTGGTTGTACTTGTCGATCGCCCGCTTCACCTGCGCGATCCGCGCATCGGTCACCTCCGGCGAACGAGCAATGTCTTCCTCGTGCCACAGAAGGAAATTGAAGCGGTGCAGATCACAGATCCGACCACCGAGCCCCTGCTCCTGATGGGCAGGCTCGACCTTGTGCCAATGGGCCACCAGATATTCGAGCATCTCGTCGATCGCAGCGACCGTCAGCGGCGGCGTGTGGCGAGTGGCGGTGGTCGGGCTGGTCTGGATCGCGAGGGTCGGGGCTGGCATCGGGAATCTCCTGGGAAACGGATTGAGTCGGAATGGGGTGAACGGTGTGAGAGGATTGCGGCCGTAGGAAGAGATTTCCCTTGCTTGCGCTGCGGGCTTGGATGGGACAGGGTGCTTGGGTGGGACAGGGTGCTTGAATGGGACAGGGTGCTTGGCGTCAGGCGGCCTCTCGGATCACGAGGCAGAGGTTCGCTCCACCGAAGCCAAACGAGTTGCTGGCCGTCACCCGCACCGAACGCTCGCGGGCGACATGGGGCACATGGTCGAGCTGACACTGCGGATCGGGGTTGTCGAGGTTCAAGGTTGGCGGCACAGCCTTGCGTGCAATCGCGGCAAGGCAGGCGACCGCTTCAAAGGCCGCGGCACCGCTGACTAAATGGCCCGACATGCTCTTCGTGGAACTCACCGGCACGCGGTCGACCGCGGACCCGAGCGCCCGGCGAATCGCCCCTGCCTCGGCCGCATCGCCCACCGGCGTGCCGGCGGCATGCGCGTTCACATAGTCGATCTCGTCGGCCGCGACCTGCGCATCGGCCAGCGCCTGCGTGATCGCGCGGGCAGCCTGTGTCGGATCGCTGCACGGGCTCACCATATGCGAGGCATCGCTCGACATGCCCACGCCCGCCAACTCGCCATACACCCGGGCATCACGGCGGCGGGCCGCCGACAGCGGTTCAAGCACGAAGCATGCACCCCCTTCGCCCATCACGAATCCATCGCGGTCACGATCGAACGGCCGCGAGGCCTTGGCTGGATCGTCGCTGCGGCGGGAGAGTGCACGAAGGTTGTAGAACGCGGCCAGCGCCGTCGGACTGAGCACGTCGCAGCCGCCGACCACACAGGCATCGACCCACCCGGCGTTGATCCAGCTGCGGCCCAGCGCCATCGCGTAGCCGCTCGACGCACAGGCCGCGGCGACCGTCACCGCCGGCCCGCGGAGATTCGTCATCCGGGCCACCTGGTGCACGAGCGTATCGGTGGGAGACGGCTCAAAGACCTGCGCGCCGCCGGCCAAGAAGTCGAGCTCCCAACGCTTGAGCTGCTCGGCGCCGAGGCCGAGCACCAGGCCTATGCGGAGCTGGTCGCGGTGCGGATCGAGCCCAGCGTCGGCGACCGCATGGGCCACCGGACTCAACACCATCTGCTCAAGCCGCGGGTGGTCCGCGAAGCCCTGGCCGTCGAATGGACAGATGCCGTCTGGCGGCGCGGGAATCACGTCGACGGCCGCAGCGAACTGGTGACTCTCCCGTGCGAACGCGCCGGGGTCGATCGACCGCACGCCCGTCCGACCGGCCAACAAGCTGTCTGTGATCGCATCAAAGCTGTGGCCCAGAGGTGAGACCGCGCCGATGCCGGTGATCACGATCGGTTCGCGGGTGTTCTCACCCGTGCTGGTTCTCGCGGCGACGATCATGCGGCCTCCCTCTGCGGGATGCCACGCGACGCCGCCTGCGAACCGCCAGCGGCAGCCGCGTGGGGAGCGAGGCGGATCTCCGCACCCCACGGGCAGGCGTGCGACCACGATGCGGCGGGGCCGGCGGCGAGGCCGCGGGCAAAGTCGAGAATCTCATCCGCAGCAAGCCGATCCTCTGCGGCAGGTCGGGCCATGCGGATGGCCGAGGGCATGTGCAGCGTGAGACGGCGGCTGATGCCCGCGTTGGCGGCGGCATCCGCGCTGGCTGTGAGCGAGACAGCCAACGCCCGGCAGATCGGGCCAGAGCGGGCGTCCTGCGGCGGGCTGCAGTCAGGCTTGCCAGCCGCATCGAGCGACGGCTCCTCGGTCCAGCCACTCACCACGAGCCAGACGCCGGGCAGAGAGGCGTCGGCCGCAAGCATGGAAAGACACGTGAACAGTCCTTCGGAGACCGCGTGCTGGCCGCCGCTCACGCCAATGTTTGGTCCGTGCATGCCCAGGGCCACACTCACAGCGCCGGCGACGGAGTGGAGCGAACACTGCGGCACGATGTGGGGCGATACGGCCACACCGCCTGCCGTGCGGAGCATCGCCAGGGACTGGGCCGTGGCGATCCGGCCCGACTGGCACGGGGCCGCGACCACGCCGTAGCCAGCGAACGACGGCCAAGGCTCTGGGTGCGCGGCGATCGCAGCGAGCACCGCCCGCATGCCGACGACCGTCTGCTCGTCGCAGTGTCTCAGGAATCGCGGCGGCAGCGGGGGCACGCCGTCCGGCACGGAGGCATCGCGCAGGCCGGGGATCTCGGCAAGCGTGGCCTCGACGAGCGCATGGCTCGCGATGCAGCACGCAGCGCTCACGGCCTCGGCATTCGGGATGCTTCCATGCATGGCGTGCGGCGATCGGGGGCTTCAGGAAAAGGCGGCGCGGCCTCCGTGACCGCTTAGGCAGCCTTCTTGGCGGCCTTGGCGGCGATCTTCTGCTCGAGCACGTTGAGCAGGTCGCCGACGGTGGTGACCTTCTCGAGCAGCTCCGTCTCGACCTGGATGCCGAAGCGGCTCTCGATGTGGAGCACGAGCCCTGCCATATCGAGTGAGTCGAGGTTGAGCCCATCGCGGAGCGACGTCGAATCCTGCAGGGCCGGATAGGTTTCCCCCGTCTCCTTTTCAAGCAGTTCAAGGACGATGGCCGAGAGTTCCTGGCGGTTCATGCGGGAGGCTCCTGCGGGAAATGCGGGTGGTGGTCGCCCACGGGCGGGGGCGGGATAGTAGCGGAACAGCCGGCGCGGGCGAAGGCCAAAAACCCGTTGGTTTCGGCGGGTGTGAGGGGCGCGGGCGTTTCCCATCCAAGCCCGACGCGCCAGCGAGGGAATCCGCGCCCCAGCCCGTTAGGCCACCAACATTCCCTTGCTTGCGCTGCGGGCTTGGATGAGAGCGCAGGGGCGGTTCCCGGTTGGATGCAGAGGGCCGGAGGCTCACCAGTTCGGCGTCGGGGCCCGGAAGTCTTCCAGCTTCACCGAACGGAACCAGTCGATCGTCTTCGCCAGCCCCTCGCGGAGCGGCACCTTCGGCTCCCAGCCGAGTTTCTCTTTTGCCAGCGTGATGTCGGGGCGACGCCGCTCGGGATCGTCGACGGGCAGCGGCTTCTCGATCAACTGCGACTTCGACCCCGACAGCTCGAGCGTCAGTTCCGCCAGTTGCCGGATCGTGAACTCGCCCGGATTGCCGATGTTCACCGGACCCACAAAGTCGTCGGGGCCGTTCATCATCCG
>CAYSPN010000127.1:0-2433 GCA_964432895.1 uncultured Candidatus Kuenenia sp. | reverse complement strand
CCCGCGCCGACGTGGGCACGGTCACCCAGTTCGGCGGCGAGCAGTCGGATGCTGTCGAGCGGATCGGGCGAATTGAGCGGGATCTCGATCAGGCGAAAGCCGGACTCGAAGAGAGCTCGGCCGACGGCGAGAATCTCGTCTGGCCGGATGCCGCGGAGAATGGCGATCAGGGGCAGCGCGGCGAAGTGCGGATCGGGATGGTGAGTGGAAGGCATGCTCGCAGAAAAGGGGTGTTGAGGCTGGGGGGAAGGCAGTAGCATATGCTCCGGCAGATAGGTTGCGAGGGAACGTGCAGCGGACGGATTCTGCCTGATGTTTCATACCACGACGACGCAGGTGAAGCCATGAATCAACGCACACGTCAATCCGCGATCGCGGTTTCTCGACGCACGTTCACCGTCGGCGTTGCCACCGCGGCGGCGGCTGCGGCCGACGGCCCTGGATTTTTTGCCACGTACGGCTACGGCGAGCCGCCGGCGGAGGGGCCGTCCGACACGCTCAACATCGCCGTCGTCGGCCTCGGCGGCCAGGGGGCCGCGAATCTCGGTGGCGTGAAGAGCCAAAACATCGTGGCGGTGTGTGACGTCGATGACGTGCGGGCCGGCAAGGCCTACGAGCAGCATCCCGGAGCCACGAAGTTCACCGACTTCCGCACGATGTTCGACGCGCTGGACAAGCAGATCGACGCGGTCGTGATCAGCACGCCCGACCACACGCACTTTCATCCTGCCTGGTGGGCGATGGAACGGGGCAAGCATGTCTATCTGGAGAAGCCGCTTGCCCACGAGGTGGAGGAGGTGCGACGACTGACGGAGGCTGCCCGCAAGAAAGGCCTCGCCACGCAGCTCGGGTCGCAGCGGCATGCGGTGAAGGGCCTGCGCGACGGCGTCGAGATCGTGAAATCGGGCCTGCTTGGCACGATCAAAGAGGTGCACTCGTGGGTCGCCAGCTCCCGCGGAATGCCCACCATGCCTGACATGGCGGGCGAGCCGCAGCCGGTGCCCGCCGGGCTCGATTGGGATCTCTGGCTGGGGCCAACGGCCGAGCGGCCCTACACGAAGGGCTTCGCGCCTTACGACTGGCGGTTCTGGTGGGAGTTTGGCACCGGCGAGACCGGCAACTGGGGCTGCCACATCCTCGACATTCCGTTCTGGGCGCTCGACCTCGCGCATCCTGTGCATGTCAGCGGCAGTGGGCCCGAGCCGGATGCGAAGCGGACGCCGAAGTCGCTTGCCAGCCGGCTCGACTTCCCGGCGCGAACGTCAGCGGACGGAAAGGCATGGCCGGCGGTGAGCGTGCACTGGTATCAGGGACGGCCGCCGGTGCTCGAGGAACGAGGCATCGACGGCAAGCTCGCTGAAAAGAAGAACACGCTCTTCATTGGCACCGATGGGATGCTCATCTGCGGGTTCGATGCCTGGTCGCTCCTGCCCGCCGAGAAATTCACCGGCTATGAGGGGCCGAAGCAGACGATCCCGAAGTCGCCGGGCTTCCACCGCGAGTGGCTCGACGCCTGTCGCGGCGGCACGCCTGCCACGTGCAACTTCGACTACACGGGGCCGCTCTCGGAGAGCGTGCTGCTGGCCAACATCGCCTACCGGGTTCAGGGCGAGTTTGACTGGGACGCGGCCGCCATGAAGAGCAGCCGCGACGACGTCAACGCCATGCTTCGCCGGGAGTATCGCCGCGGCTGGGAAGTCTGAGCGGTTTTCGTAGTCCTCTCGTAACCAGTTCTCGGGGAGATTCTCCGATGACTGCTGTTTCGAGTGTGGTCTTCGGGATGCAGAAGCGGGATAACGCCGCCGGCACGTCAGACTGGCCCAACCGGGCGCTCGACTTGCTCCGCGGCCACGGGCGTTTAGGGGGGCACGTCGCCTTGTTTCCCTTGCTTGCGCTGCGGGCTTGGATGGAGGGCGGGTTCCCATGCAAGCCCGACGCGCGAGCGAGGGAATCCGCGTTCCATTGCGGTGAGGCCGCCTTGTTTCCCTTGCTTGCGCTGCGGGCTTGGATGGAGGGCGGGTTCCCATGCAAGCCCGACGCGCGAGCGAGGGAATCCGTTCTGTTCAGCGGATCTTTTGGTCGGGCAGTGCAGACGAGATGCCCTCGTCGAGTGGCATCGTGTCTTTTTCGGGCGTGAGCCCGAAAGACGCCAGCACGTCGGCCAGGTGCTGCTCGAGGTCTGCCCGCGTCGCCGCATGGGCCGGATCGACGGCCAGATTGTTCCGTTCGTCGGGGTCGGCCACGAGGTCGTACATCTCCGGCAGATGACGGTCGGCCGTGCCGTCGCCGTGTGGATAGTGCACGAACTTGAATCGGTCGGTGCGGATGCCGCGGATGTTGGGCGTGTAGGGAAACTGCTTCTCGTAGTTGTATTCGTAGAGCCAGGCGGTGCGCCAGTCGGGATCGCCCTGACTACACAATGCCTTCCACGAC
>CAYSPN010000126.1:0-8476 GCA_964432895.1 uncultured Candidatus Kuenenia sp. | reverse complement strand
TCGCCAACTCGCTCCGGCTGCGGCGGCTCGATCTCAAGTGACGGGGCCGCCCCTGTCCCGGAGGACCGGGACAGGAATTCCCTTGCTTGCGCTGCGGGCTTGGATGAGAGCGGTTCCCCATGCAAGCCCGACGCGCCAGCGAGGGGCCTGGCAGCATCCGTGAGGGGCTGCCCATGCCCTGAGAGCCGGCGTTGCTGACCAGCGCAGGCAGGATGCCGAAGCGCAGTCAGCATCGAGTGAGCGAAGGACAGGATGTCCGTAGCGAACGTCCGGCGACGGGGCATGGGCAGCCCCGAACCGTCGCCACTCAGCCTTTCGACAGCGGCACGACGAGTCCGTCATACGCCAGCTCCACGCCGGCCGGCAGCGCCGCCTGCGTGGCGGCATGCGGCATCTCGTGACCCATATGCACCAACAGCGTGCGGCGGGCCTTGACCCTCGCTGCCACGGCGAGCGACTCTGAAACGGAGAAATGCGTCGGGTGCGGGGTGGGCCGGAGACAGTCGAGGATCAGTGTGTCGAGCCCTTCGAGCAAAGGCCATGTCTCGTCGGGGATGCAATTCGTATCGGTGCAGTAGGCGAGGTTGCCGAAGCGGAAGCCGAGCACGTCGAACGGACCGTGCTTCAGCCGCAGCGGCACGATCCGCTGCCCGAGCAGGTCGAACGGCTCCAGCCCGATCCGCTCGAACACCACCTTGGGCACGCCGCCCCCCTTGGGCGGCTCTGAGGAAAACGCATAGTCGAAGGCGGTGCGAATCCGTCGCTCAACCCGTTCCTCGCAGGAGAGAGGCAACGACCGGCCTGACGCGAAGCAGATGGGGCGGATATCGTCGAGGCCGTAGACGTGGTCAACGTGATCGTGCGTGTAAAGCACGGCATCGACCCGCTGGATGCGTTCGCGAATCAACTGGGTGCGAAGGTCGGGCGTGGTATCGACCAGGAGCGTGCCTCCCGGCAGGCCGAGGACGACGCTCGTCCGCGTGCGGCTGTCGCGGAGATCGTCACTCTGGCAGGTGGGGCACGCGCAGCCCACGACCGGCACCCCGACGCTCGTGCCGGTGCCGAGAAACAGCAACTGCCCGGAAACCTCGCGAAACATCCCCGGCTCGGCGGTCGTCAACGGCATGGAACCAGCCTCGGAGGGGCGGTGAACACGCCATTTCGCCGGCGTGCCAGCGTGCACTATGACGACTTTTTCCCGTGCGCCCAACGGCAGGTCGCCAGCGGGTCGCCTTGACCCATGCGGCGGGAGACCGCGACAATCGCCAGAAAGGACGCTCTCTCAATTATGCAACAGCTCGAACGCCTCTGGGATGGTTTCTCGAACGTCGCCGCCGGTGCCGGTTCCCGGCTGGAACGGTTCATCACCGGGCTGTTCGGATCGTCTAATGCGCGGTACCTGCGACGTTTGGAACCCCGGATCGAGGCGATCAACTCCCTGGAGCCGAAATACCAGGCCATGTCCGACGCCGAGCTCCGCGGCCAGACCGTGGATTTCCGGCGGCGACTGGCCGGGGGCGAAACCCTCGACGACATTCTTGTGGAGGCCTTTGCCGTCTGCCGCGAGGGGGGCCGGCGGTTCCTCGGCATGCGGCACTACGACGTGCAGCTCATCGGCGGCATGGTGCTCCATTCCGGGGCCATTGCCGAGATGATCACCGGCGAGGGCAAGACGCTCGTGGCCACGCTGCCCGCCTATCTCAACGCCCTGGAAGGCAACGGCGTGCATGTCGTCACCGTCAACGACTACCTGGCCCGCCGCGACATGGAGTGGATGGGGCCGCTCTACATCGGGCTCGGCCTCACGGTGGGCGCGATCCAGTCGGGCATGGACTCCGGCGAGCGGCAGGAGTCGTATGCCCGCGACATCACCTACGGCACCAACAACGAATTCGGCTTCGACTACCTCCGCGACAACATGCGGATGGCCGCGCGGGGGGACGACCGTTTCCCCAAGCACATGCAGCAGAGCCAGGGGCCGCTCACCTTCGCGATCGTCGACGAGGTTGACAACATCCTCATCGACGAGGCCCGCACGCCGCTGATCATCTCCGGCCCGGCCCACGACGACGTCACCAAATACACCAAGGCCGACCAGATCGCCCGCCAGCTGGTGGCCGACCGCCACTTCGAGGTGAAGGAAAAGGAACACACCGTGGCCCTCACCGAGGAGGGCGTGCGGACAGCCGAGAAGCTGGCCGGCGTGGAGAGCTTCTATACCGCGGGCAACATGGAGTGGCCCCACCTCATCGACAACTCGCTCAAGGCCCATCATCTCTACAAGCGTGACGTCAACTATGTCGTGCAGAACGGCGAGGTGGTGATCGTCGACGAATTCACAGGCCGCCTCATGCCAGGGCGGCAGTGGTCCGACGGCCTGCACCAGTCGGTCGAGGCGAAGGAGGGGGTGAAGGTGAAGGAGGAGTCGCAGACCCTCGCCACCGTCACCCTGCAGAACTTCTTCAAGCTCTACAAGAAGGTCGGCGGCATGACCGGCACCGCCATGACCGAGGCGAACGAGTTCTGGAAGATCTACAAGCTCGACGTGATCGCCATCCCGTCCAACCGCGGCATGAAGCGTCTCAACCACCCCGACGTCATTTACCGCACGGAACGCGAGAAGTGGGTGGCGGTGGCCGACGAAGTGGAGCGGATCAACCGCTGGGACACGCTGGCCATGACCGACGGCACATGGAAGATCGGCACGATCCTCAAGACGGCCGACGGCATGCACGAGTTCCAGCCCAAACCTCAACCTGGCGGGGAACGGACGACCGAGATGGTGCCGGTCGCCAAGGTGAAGGAGGTCCAGAAGAAGGGCCTGCCCGTGCTGGTCGGCACCGTCTCCATCGAGAAGAGTGAACGGCTCGCCGATCTGCTCGAGAAGCGGGGAGTCGACCACCAGGTGCTCAACGCCAAGCAGCACAAGCGTGAGGCCGAGATCATTGCCCAGGCAGGCCGACTGGGCGCCGTCACGATCGCCACCAACATGGCCGGTCGCGGCACCGACATCATCCTCGGCGGCAATCCCGACACGCTCGCCTGGGCAAAGCTCCAGGACACCTACGCGACGCGTCTCGACGTGCCCAAGGAGGAGTGGGACGCACTGGTCGCCGAGATCTCGGCCCGCGAGAAGATGAAGGAAGAGGGCGCGGTCGTCCGCGACATGGGCGGCCTGCAGATCGTGGGCACCGAACGGCACGAGGCCCGCCGGATCGACCTGCAGCTCCGCGGCCGCTGCGGACGACAGGGCGACCCCGGCTCGAGCCGGTTCTTCCTCTCGCTCGAGGACGACCTGATGCGGATCTTCGCCGGCGAGTGGGTGAAGAACGTGCTCACCAGGCTCGGCATGCAGGATGGCGAGGCGATCGAGAGCAGGATGGTGACCCGACGGGTCGAGGCCGCACAGAAGAAGGTCGAGGAGCGGAACTTCGAGGTCCGCAAGAACCTGCTCGAATACGACGAGGTGATGGACGAGCAGCGCAAGCGGGTCTACGGCTTCCGCCAGCGGATCCTCGACGGCGAGCCCTGCCGCGACATCATCCTCGACATGGTCGACCGCCAGATCGACCAGAACATCGGCACCTTTCTCGACCGCGACTACGGGCCACAGACCTACGCCTCCTGGGCCTCCGGCCAGCTCTCCTGCGAACTCGACGGCAACGACTTCCGCGGCATGTCGCCGGAAGAGGCGGAGCGGCGGGCGGTGGACGAGGCGGTGCGGCAGTCGGAGGCACAGATCTTCGAAGCCGTCGAGGAAAACCTCCCCTCCGGCGAGGACGAGGAGGAGTGGAACTGGTCGGCACTGGCGTCGTTTGCCAACGTGCGTTGGAAGCTCTCCGTCAACGATCGCGACCTGAAGCGTGTGGGCCGTGACAACGTCGCCGAATTCCTGCAGGAACGGGCGCAGGAGGCGATTCACCGGATCGATCTCTCCGAGGGCGCGAAGTTCCTCGAATCCGACTTCGGCCTGCGGAGCGCCTGTGGCTGGACAGAGTGGCGGTTTGGTGTCGGCATCGACCCGCAGGAACTCGCCGCGGTCGAGAAAAACGGCCATGACGCGCAGGCCTTCAAGCAGCTCGTATGCCGCAAGGCCCGCGAGGTCTACGGCCGCCGCGAGATCGAATACCCGGTGCTCGTTGGGCTGTCGCACTTCTCAGGCCGGCTGCCCGACGGCAGCCGCGGCCTCGACCGCGAGGGGCTGCTGGCCTGGGCGCAGGAGCGGTTCGATCCATCACTCACCGCAGCCGATCTCGCATCGTCGAATCTCGACGAACTGAAGGCGGTGCTTGCGGCGGCGGCACGCCCAGCCCGGCGATCCCCGCGACGAGATGAAGCGGATGGAGCGGTCGGTGCTCCTGCAGATTCTCGACAACGCCTGGAAGGATCACCTGCTGGCGATGGACCACCTGCGGGCGAGCGTGGGCCTGCGTGGCTACGCCCAGGTCGACCCGAAGGTGGAATACAAACGCGAAGGGATGCGGACCTTCGATCTGATGTGGAAGGGGATCGACGAGCGGGTCACCGACATCGTCTACCGGATCGAGCAGGTCGAGGACGACGAACTGCGGAGCACCTGGAAGGAGACGGCCGCCATCCATGCGGAGGCCTCCTCGGCCACGCTACCGGAGCCCGGCCAGCCGGCCGGCGGTCAGCCTGAAGGGGCCGGCGACACGAGGGGTGGTGTGCAGGCGGTGGATCCGATCCGCAACCTCGGCCAGAAGGTCGGCCGCAATGATCCCTGCCCGTGTGGCAGCGGCAAGAAGTTCAAGAACTGCTGCGGCAAGTCGAGCGGTGTCGCCGCGGGGTGAGTATGGCCTGGCACCCAGCTACGGCGCAGCCTGTTGCAGCGGAAACAGATACCGCCAAGGTCCCAGCCTGACGCAGCGGACAACCGCCGCTACCCGATACCCTGCCTTCGCATAGGACCGGAGGTGAGCACCGTTCCACGGAAACGTCAGCAGGAGCGCGTCCACACAGGCCTCGTCACGCAGGTGCCGCAGCCATGCCACACTGAGCGCCGAGGCAATGCCCATGCCGCGCACCTCCGGCAACGTGTAGGCATCGAACTGATAGAACTCGCCTGGCGCTAAGGGGAGGTCGCGGCCGAGCGACCGCCCCGTATTCATTCTCGCATTCGATCCCCAGATCGCCCCGACGATCCGGTCCGCGTGTCGGGCCACGAGGCAGCGATCCCCCTTCAGGAGCAGCTGAGTCAGGTTATGACCACTCGCATCTGGGCGGAACGCGAGATAGTCCTGCACCTCCTCGAGTGTCAACCAACGTATCGCCACCGGCAGCATCGTCGGGCAATCCAGGATCGGCTCCGCCAGCGGCCGCCGGAGCAGGTAGAGTCGCCGATATCCCAACGCATCAAGGGACTTGAGCCAGAAACTGCCCAGCCCCTCGTCTTGCAACGTACGCCAGACACGGCTCAACAGCGGATCGTTCATGTCACTCCACCTGAATGCTGGCTGTTCGAAAAGCAGATCGCATGAAACGCGGCCGGCTTCATGATCGGCCGCTCATAGATCGCCGCCATGGCGTGAATCCGCTTGATGATCGCGGCATTCGTCGCCAGTTGCGGGGGGACGTGGTTCATGGAGCGCGTCATTGAATCAGCGAGAGAGCGGCTGAACTCCACACTCACTCGGTGCGACGGCGTGGACCGCGACGTAGTGGCCGGTGAGCCACCGCGTCGGCCAGCGTTCCAGCCGCTCCCATGCGTGGAGGTGGTGCAGGAACGCCTCCTGCCACGATCGGCTGAGCCGCTCCAGCGTCCCGGCCAACGCCACCGCGATCGCGCGGGGGCAGTGCATGACAGCGGTCGTCTGGATGACAGTGAACCCAGCACTCTGCACCGCCCGCTCGAGCGACCGTGGTCCGAGCGTCGCCCCCACCTGATAGGGCACGATGCCGATGCGGCGAAGCAGACCGAGCAGCGGCCCGTTCCGTAGCCAGATCAGCGGATTGGCGGGATTGTCGAGTGTCAGGATCAGCGTGCCGCCGGGGCGGAGCACGCGGCAGAGTTCGCCAAGCGCCGTCTGAATGTCGGCTGCTGACTCGAAATGGTCGAGTGTCGATCCTGAGAACACGACGTCGAACGATGCCTCGGCAAACGGCAGCGAACGCACGTCGGCGACGATGGCTTCCAGTCCGGGATTTCGAGCCACCGCTTCTGAAACGATCGCCGGCGCAACATCGATGCCAGTGACATTCACCCCGTTGGTGAACAACCACGGCACGATTCCCTGGCTGGCCACCTCGTCGAAGAGGTCGGTCTTGAGCAGATTGGGCCGTCTGCTCTCGCCGATCCACCCGCTCGCCCACCGGGTCAGCAACCCGCTCTGATGGCGGTCGGTGAACTCACGCCACAGTCTGTGCGGCCGCCTTCTCTGCCAGTCGGCCCCGACGGAGTCCCAGTAGTCGTGCTCGCCGTTTGTCATCGTTCATCCGTCGCGGTATCGGACCCAGAAATCCGATGGTATCATCACAAACCCCTGGCGCCACTCTGCCGGTAGCACCGTGCATCCCACGCTGAAAACATCGCTTCACTGCGCCGCGGACAACTGCCTCCGGCGCGTTCCGCTCGTGCTGCACTCCGGTGCCGCAGGCAGCATGCTGGTGGCGGGCGAAGAACGCTGGGCGCGGTATCTGCCGGGCCGTTTTTTCGGAAACGAACCGCGGGAGAGTCGCCACCTGGGAAGCTACTGGACGTGGCAACTTCCCCGCGTGCTCCGGCGGTGGCGAGATGCCGCCGACATCACCGTGGCCCGCGCCGATCGGATGACGGCCCGGCTCTTCCCCGCCGCCGAATACCTGCGGGTGCCGGAATGGATCCGGATGGTGGCCGGGGTGCCGGCGTCGAATCGCGACTTCAAGGCGAGCAGCGTGCGGAGCGACATGCGTGTCGTCAAGAAATACAAACTCACCTGGCGGGTCAGTCACGATGTCGATGAACTCACCACGTATCTCCACCGCGACTACTATCCCTATACCAGGCTCCGACACGGTGATGACTCGTTCGTGCAGCCACCGCGATGGATGAGGAACACTTTTCGCAAGGGCGGGCTCCTCTGGGTCGAGAGAGAGGGCGAACCGATCGCCGGACTCGTCTTCGAGCAGGAACCACCCGTCTTTCGCTTGTCGACGGTCGCCTGTGTCGGGGCCGACGAAGGCCTGCTCCGTCACGGCGCCCTCGTGGGGGCCTATCTCTTCAGTTTCGAGTGCGCCCGCTCGCTTGGCCTGACAGCTGTCGACATGCGCGGCTGCAGGCCATGCCTGCATGACCCACTGTTCTTCGTGAAGCGCAAGTATGGTGCCGTGGTCGAGGACAAGCCCGACAATGTCTACGATCTCCTCGTCCGCTGGAACACCGCCACCCACGCGATGATGCGGTTTCTCGCCGATTCCCCCCTCATCTTCCGCGATGGCAATGGGCTGTCCGCGATCCACGCCGATCGCGTGACGCCGCGTTACAAGCTTCTCGCGCCCGGACTTCGACGGCTCGTCACGGCCCGTCCCGACGCTGCCTTCGGCGCGTGGGAAGAAGATCGGGGCGACGAATCGGCGGTAGATCGTTAGCCTTGGTGCTAGCCGAGCCGCGGATCCATGCCGTGGCCGCCGCCTTCTGCCCGACCACTGCCGCATGCTCCTCAACGTCGTCTACCTGGTCGCCTTCGTGGCTCTCCTGCCGTGGGTGGCATGGCGGAAGCTTTCGGGCGGGCGACCGGTTGCCGCCCCCTGGACACGGTTCACCGGCAGCATCGCTCCCCTGCCCCGCTGCTCGGCAGGCGTTTCCCGGATCTGGTTCCACGGCGTGAGCGTCGGCGAGGTGCAGCTGCTCTCCGTGCTGGCGGCCGAGATTCGCCGGCAGGCAGACGCGGCAGGCCGGCCGGTCGACTGTGTCGTCTCCAGCTCCACGACCACGGGACTCGACGTGGCCGCCACACGGTTTGGTGCCGACAAGACGTTCCCCTGCCCGCTCGACTTCACCTGGGCCGTCAACCGTGTGCTCGATCGAGTGCGTCCTGATCTCCTCGTGCTGGGTGAACTGGAACTCTGGCCACACCTGCTCGCGTGCGCCCATGCCCGAAACATCCCGGTCGTCGTGGCCAACGCCAGAATGAGCGAGCAGAGCGCGAAGGGATACGATCGGATTCGCCCACTCGTGCGCAGGATGCTCGGCATGGTATCGCTCGTGATCGCGAGGTCGCAGGAGGATGCCGACCGCTTCGCCTCGTTCGCACCGTCTGGAGGCTGCGACGTGATCGTCACCGGATCGATGAAGTTCGACGGCGTGAAGGGGGATCGGCGGGCACCGGAGGTGATGCGGCTGAGTCAGTTGGCAGGCTTCCACGATGACGACGTGGTGTTTCTCGCCGGCAGCACGCAGGCCCCCGAGGAGCAGCTCGCTCTCGATGCCTTCGCCGCTGCGGCGGCGCGGCACCCGCGGCTGCGGCTCGTGATCGTGCCG
>CAYSPN010000125.1:0-5866 GCA_964432895.1 uncultured Candidatus Kuenenia sp. | reverse complement strand
GCGATCGACCACTCGGCCTTGTGGGCCTCTGGATCGACGGCCCATTCACGCCAGGCGTTGACGTCGTTGCCGAGGTCGCGGCCACTCACCTGCTTGAGCGATGCCACGGCCCGATACTGAACGGCGGGATCGGCATCTTCGAGGGCCCGTGCGAGCACGGGAATCGCCTGCTTATCCTTCAATTCGCCCAGCATCTTCAGGGCCCGCAGCCGCACGTCTAGATCCGCGTCGGTCTGGAATCGCGTCGCCAGCAGCTGAACTGCCTCTTCCCCGCCCCGCTTGGCCCAGACATCACATGCCTTGATCCGCACCACGTCACTCGGATCCTGCATCGCGCCTTTGCAGATGGCGGTGGCCGAGGCTGTGTCATATTCAGCCGCGGCCTCCAGGATCTTGCCTCGCACTCGCGGATCATGCTCTTCCAGCATCATGCGCACGAGATCCTGCGTAAATTCGAGCTGTCCCTGCTCCGGCCCCGCCTTCGCAACCTTGGAACGTTCCGCGAGCTTCTTGATCCGCGTGTCGGCCGTGAAGCCATATTTTTCCTGATCGCGGGCGGCTTTTTCCTGACGCTTCCACGGGCTCCAACTGGCGCAGCCCGTGGCCATCGAGGTCGCGAGAAGGGCAAGGCAGACCACGCGGCAGAGCGAGACCGACGATGGACGCGACGTGAATGCAGTCATTGATCGTCACCACCTGATGAGGAAGTGCCGTCTGGGCGGGGCGGTCGGGAAGTCAGACCGTATCGCCCGGGAACCTGCGAAACCAGACCAATGTGGCCGCGTTTTGGCGAGCCTTTGCCTGCCGATCCCCACGTGCTTTTCCAATCCACCTTTCCCAGTTCACCTTTCCCCGGACGTCCAAACCTGTTCGCATGGCGGCGTTCGACGTCTCCGGAGCACTGCAGCATGTCCCGCATCCCCACACTCTTGTTGGGCATGGCCCTGGCGTGGACGGCCGTTAGGCACGCTCAGGCTGCACCGGGCGGAACGACCGTCGCAGAGACACGGCCGGTGGAGCGGATAGAGCTGCAGGGCGATGGCGGCCGGCGGCAGATCGAAGGGGTCGTGGTCGTGGAGGCCGTCGACGGAGGACTCTTGCTCGAACGCCCGGACGAACGGCTGGAACTGGTGCAGCCGGGTGACATTCTCTCTCGCACACCGGTGGCCCGGCCCGAGGTGGAGTCGCCACGAGACCTCGGCCGCAGGATCCTCGGTGAACTGCCGCCGGGCTTCGACCTGCTCGTGACGAAGCACTACTGCATCTGCTTCGACACCTCGCGGGCCTATGCCCAATGGTGCGCCGCGCTGTTCGAGCGGCTTCACGACGCCTTCGCCAATTTCTGGAAACAGGCGGGGATCGACATGTCACCGCCGCCGCGACCGCTGCTGGTGGTGATCTTTGCCGACCGTCAACGGTATGAGGCCTTCGCGGCCCGCGATCTGGGGGCCGCCGCCGACCGGGTGGTCGGCTACTACAACCTGATGACCAATCGCGTCACCACGTTTGACCTGACCGGCAGCGCGGGCCTGCCGCGGCCCGCCGGTCAGGCCGCCGCACGGGCCGGCCTCGAGATTCTCGGCAGCCCGGAGGCCTCCGGTATGGTGGCGACGCTCGTGCACGAGGCCACCCACCAGATGGCGTTCAACGGCGGCCTCCACCAGCGGCTGGCCCCCGTGCCGCTCTGGCTCAGCGAGGGCGTGGCCACCTACTTCGAAACACCCGACCTCGCCAGCGACCGCGGCTGGAAAGGGATCGGCAACGTCAACACCGCGCGGCTGGAACGGTTTCTCGCCAACCATCGCACCGGCACACTCGAGCAGATCGTGCTGGGAGACGAGCCATTCCGACGCCCAGACGAGGCACTCGACGCCTACTCGCGGGCCTGGGCCCTCACCTTCTTCCTGACCCAGACACGCAAAGCCGCATTCGTCAGCTACCTGCGGACGATCTCCCGCAAGGAACCTCTTGCCGACGACTCCCAGGAGGAACGCCTCCGCGATTTCAAGACCGCGTTTGGAGCGTCCCCGGCAGATCTCGAGGAGCCGCTGTTGCGATATATGACGCGGTTGCGGACCGGGACGCGGTGACGCGATCCGGTTTGCGTGGCCAGCAGACCTCTCCATAAACTTTAGCCGCGAACCTGCGTGGCCTCGTTGTCCCCACCGCTCTGGAGAACTGCGACATGCGTCCAAAAATGCCCGCGACCGCTTTTATGACCTCGGGTGAAACCCCTGCCCGGACCACGGCAGCCCTATCCAAGGCAGCCCTGTCCACGGCATCTCTGGGTGCCACGTCACGGCGGTCGTTCCTCGGCGGCACCCTGGCGAGCTCGTGCGTGGCTGCGGGCACCTTGCCAACCAGCGGACTCTTTGCCGCCGGCCAACAGCGGCTTCGCGTTGGCCTCGTGGGCTGCGGCGGCCGCGGCACCGGTGCGGCATTGCAGGCTCTTGCATCCGATCCATCCGTGCGGGTGGTGGCGATGGGCGATGTGTTTGCCGATCAGATCACGTCAGCGGCCGACGTGCTTGAGCGTGCCGGCGGACAGTTCGACTGCCCGACGACGCAACGGTTCGTCGGCCAGGATGCCTACCGCCAGGTGATCGACAGCGGTGTCGACGTGGTGCTGCTCGCCGCGCCGCCGCACGTGCGGCCGCTCCATCTGGAGGCGGCAGTGGCCGCCGGGAAACATGTCTATTGCGAGAAGCCCGTCGCGATCGACGCCGCGGGGGTCGTGCGGGCGGCAGCGGCAGCGGCCCGCAGCCGGGCCGCCGGGCTCGCGCTCGTGTCGGGCTTCTGTTTCCGTCGCGATGATCGCATGGTTGAGATGGTCACGCGGCTCCATGACGGTGCGATCGGCAGGCCGCGACTGGTGCAGGTCCACGCGGCCATCGGCCTGCCATGGCGCAAGCCCGTGGAAAGCGGCCTCACGTCTGGCGAATGGCCGCTTCGCAACTGGATCTCGTTCGCCCGGTTTTCGGGCGGTCATTTCGTCGAACAGCACGTGCAGGCGATCGACCGGGCCGCCTGGATCATGGGCGACGTTCCGCCGCTGCAGGCCGAGTGCATGGCCGGTTCTGCGTGCGCACCCAACGGGGCTCACGACAACGGGGCAACCGGAGCGATCGGTGATTGCCCAGCACATACCGCGGTTCGCTACACTTACGCCGACGGCCGCACGATCGACGCCTCGATCGACCGCCGCGAGCGGACCGGTGACCGAATCGTCGAGACCGTGACCGGTTCGGCAGGGAACTGTGATCTGGTGCGTGGCAGGATCACGGGGCGGTGGGGCTCGACAACGGCGCCGCCGCCGGGATCGGGCCGCTTTTCCGCTACCATCTCGGCGCTGGTCGAGGGCATTCTGTCGGGCCGGGCCGCCCACGACGGCGATACCATGTGTCGCAGCACGCTGATGGCCCTGATGGGCCGCATCGCCGCTGAGACCGGCAGTGCCGTGGCCTGGAGTGAGCTGGTGGGCGGCGACTCACGCCTTGCCTGACCGCTACAATCCGAGTGGCGTGAATCAGCGCGGCTTCCTGCGACGATGTTGAGCGGGGGTCCGCCGGGCACGGAACCGCCGGGAACCGGGGAAGCAGTCGCCAATGGCATCCAATAATTCGAGTGTTGTGCAGTCGTTCAGCATCGCGCTGATCGTGTTCGTGATGCTCACCTTTGTACTGGCTGTCACCACCTACCTGTTCTTCAAGAAGGCCGACGAAAACCTGAAGTTGATGGAGGCCAAGCAGAAGGAGGCCAGCGACGCCAACACGAAGCGTCTCGAGGCCGAGAAAAACCGGCTCGAATTGGTGAAGGACGTGCTCGGCTTCTCTGAGGAACTTGGCAATCCTGAGATCCTCAAGCGGAAGCAGGACGCCATCGACGACGTGTACGGGAAGTATCTGGAGCAGCCGACGTACGACAGCGTGGTGGAATGGCTTTCCTCTTCGGTTCAGAAACATTACGAGGCGATGAGCAGCCTGCAGGCGGAGAAGGATCGCTTCGCCGCCGAGAAGAATGAGCTTGCCGAAAAGCACGCGGCAGAGCTGAAAAAGAGGGAGGAGTCGACGCAAAACGCAATCGCAAAAGTCAAAGATTTGGAGGCGGCAAAACAGGCCGGCGAATCGGCAGCCGCCGCTTCTATCAAGCAGCTCGAGCAGGCAAGAGACGCCGCGAGTGCTCAAACCAAGCGGCTCAAGTTGGTCGGTGAAAAGATCGCGGAGTCTCGGCAATACCTGTCGCTGGATCGGCAACAGAAGTGGCCCGCCGATAGCGAACCGACCGATGGGGATCGCGACGAACGCCGGGTGGCAGTGCTGCTCGACGAAATGCGGGATCGCGAACGCACGATCATCCGGCTCAACCAGATCATTGCCCAGCTGCGGGTGGCGGATCCAGCCCTCCAAGCGACCGTGCTCGCCGCGACGCCGAAAGACAACCGTGTGGACGAGTTCGACGGCCGCATCCTGTCTGTCAACGAATTGGACCGCACGGTGCTGCTCTCTGTCGGGCGGACGACGGGCCTGCGGGCCGGACTGAAGTTCAACGTCTACGATCCCACCGACCCGCAGCCGCAACTCGGCAGCAAGAAGGCTGTGGTGGAGGTGGTAGCGATCGAGAGCGACTCGCTGGTCCGCTGCCGCGTGCGGCAGGATTCGACGCGTGACCCGATCATTCCGGGAGACGTCGTGGCCACGAGCCTCTGGTCGCCGGGCACGCCGTTGGAAGTGGTGATCGTCGGACTCACGCAGTTCGGTGGCGATCCGGAAGGCGATAGGAAACGACTGGAACTGCTGGTTGAGCGGGTCGGTGGAACGGTGGCCGACACGGTGAGCCCATCGACGACCATGGTCGTCGATGCCGGCGTGCCGCAGTCGAAGGGCGTCGATGCGGAGGGGCAGGTTGCGTCACGCAAACTCTGGACCACCAAGCAAAAAGATAAACGCACCAGCCAGATGGAAGCCGCGAAGCAGTTGGGGATCAAGGTCATAGCGATCGAACCGTTTTTGGACATGCTGGGCCTCCAGGTGGAATCGGTGCGGGCCAACCGTCTGCCGGTGCCAATCGATCGGAACGCCGCCCCCGCCCGCACCGAAAACGTCGCTTTCTGAATACACGAAAAACATGGCCATCCTGGCCATTTTTTCTTGGCGACCTCCGGTCGCTGGCGTTGAGGCCGCCGTCCAGGCGGCCAGTGGTGAGGCGCTGCACAGGCATCCTGCCGCACGACGGGCGGATGCCGGCGTTGATGCATCCGCGAGGGGCTGTCCATGCCCTGGGAGCCGGCGTTGCTGACCAGCGCAGGCAGGATGCCGGAGCGCAGTCAGCATCGAGTGAGCGAAGGCCAGGATGGCCGTAGCGAACGTCCGGCGACAGGGCGTGGACAGCCCCGAGCCGTTGCCCATACCCCCTGATCACGGTCTCTCGGTCCGGCGACGAGGCATGGGCAGCCCCGAACCGTCGCCAACACCGCCGCAGGCTGGCCCAGTCTCGCCATGAACGAACAGAACGTGCCCAGGGTCTTCCCTTTTGCTAAGCTCTTGTCCACCGTTCGACACTTCTGTCGGCGGCTGTCACATCTGCCGTCGTTCTTCTGGAGGACCGTGTCGTGATCGTGAATCTGCTGCGCTGTGCCCGCAGGGCCGGGGTCGATTGCCTGGTCATGCTGATGACCGTAGTGGCCGTGATTGGCGGAGCCGCTGCCGTCGCCGCCGACGATCCCGGGTTCGTGCCGATCTTCAATGGCACGTCGCTCGAGGGCTGGGAGGGCAAGCCCGAGTTCTGGTCGGTCAAGGATGGTGCGATCGTCGGCGAGACGACTGCCGAGAAGCCCACCAAGGGCAACACGTTCCTGATCTGGCGTCAG
>CAYSPN010000124.1:0-2398 GCA_964432895.1 uncultured Candidatus Kuenenia sp. | reverse complement strand
GAACGATTCGCCAGCCTTGACCTTTCTGCCAACCGCGGGCAGTTGCATGAAAACCAGGTCGGTGAGCGCCTCGACCGCATAGGAAGAGATGCCCACGGTCAGCACGCCGCCCGACTCTGGACGAACCCATTCATGCGTTTTTGCGAACTTCAAATCAGCCGACATGGAATGCTCCTCGGGAACGATGCTCATCAACACACAGGATTGTTGTCCACCAACCGGATCGGGGTGAGGCCGTGATCATACCGCATCACGCCTGCCGCTTGTGCCGCTGGTAGAAGGGCAGGGGGGTGACCACGGCCGGCTGCCGGGAATCCCGAATGACGCCTTCGACGACGGTGCCGGGGCTGGCCATGTCGCGGTCCACCATCGCCATCGCGACGGCGGTCCCGAGCGACGGCGCAAAGCTGCCGCTCGTCACGATGCCGACCTGCCTCTCCCCCTGCATGACGGCATCTCCCTCGCGGGCACTCCGTTTGGATTCGAACCTCAGTCCGACCCGTACGCGACCGGCTGGATGATTTCGCAGTGCACCATAGTGGCCCGCCCCGGGAAAGCTCCGGTCTTCCAGGTTGAACGCCAGACCGAGGCCGATCGCAAACGGATCGGAGTCCTCCCGCAGTTCGTGGCCATAGAGCGGCATCCCGGCCTCCAGACGCAGCGTGTCGCGGGCGCCCAGGCCGCAGGCGCGGAGGCCGAGCGGCGCACCGGCGGAGTGGATGGCCTCCCAGACCGGCGTCGCCGCCGCGGCCTCGACCACCAGTTCCACACCATCCTCGCCGGTGTAGCCGGTGCGGCTCACGGCGGCGGCATGCCCCGCGACCACGGCCGAGGTCGCGCGGTAGTTGCCCAGGCCGGCAATACGGGCTGCATCGGCAGGCGTGCAGAGGCCGCCCACGATCTGGATCGCCAGCGGCCCCTGAACGGCGATCATGGCGGTCTCGAGCGTGCGATCCGCGAACACGACGCCCGCCTGCGGCAGGCGACTCCTGAGCCAGGCGACGACGCGCTCACGATTGCTGCCATTGACGACCAGCGCCAGCCGTGTCGTCCCGTCCGGCGCGTCTGCATCTCGCGAAACGAGTGCGTCGTCGAGCACAACCGGCCGGCCGCCTGCATCGCTCGTGACGAGCGTGTAGCGGACGCGGCCCACCTCGATGCCGGCCACCCGACGCGTGAGCAACGACTCCAGCCACTCGACCGCTCCCGTGCCACCGATCGTCAGCCGTCCCATGTGCGACACGTCGAACATGCCGGCAGATGACCGAGTGGCCAGATGCTCCTCGACGATCGACGCATACTGGACGGGCATCCGCCAGCCGGCAAAATCGACCATCCGGCCGCCGTGCGCGACGTGCCAGTCAACCAGGGGTGTTTCGAGAAGCAGGGGTGTTTCGAGGAGCGACTGCGACACGTGGATCCTTTCCCGGGGGGAACTCGTCTTAGGCCGGGGACAGCGGGTCGAATTGTAGGAAAGCCTCGCAAACCTGCCAGTGATGCCGCTTTAGCGTGAGCGTCGCTTCTTTCCGGCGCGCGTGCCGGACTTCTCCGCGGCCGGCGAGCGGGACGACTTCCGATGCGATTTTTTCTTGCTCTTGCCCGTGCTGGCGGTCTTGCCAGCGGGCCGCGGAGCTCGGCCGGCGCGACGGCGGAAGCGGCCGCCTTCCTCGACCAGGCGGAAGTCGAGGGTTCGCCGATCCAGATCGACGCGAAACACCGTGACGCGGACCCGGTCGCCCAGTCGAAAGGAGTTGCCGGCCCGGCGGCCGATGAGCGTGTGGCTGGTCCGCTCGAAACGGTAGCTGTCGTCCGGGAGCGATTCGAGCGAGACAAGCCCTTCGGCCGGCAGTTCAAGCCCCTGCACGAACAGACCGAACGACTCGACTCCGGTCACCACTGCGTCCATCTCCTGGCCCGTACGGGAACTGAGGAAGAGGAGCAATTTGAGCTTCACCAATTCCCGCTCGGCCGCCTCGGCCCGACGCTCCAGGAGCGAGCATTCCTCACCCAACCGAGGCAGTCCGTCGGCTGCGGCCCGGCGGCCGCGGGCCAGAAGCTCAAGCGCCCGGTGGACGGTGAGATCGGGATAGCGGCGAATGGGCGAGGTGTAGTGGCAGTAGCAGTCGCTGGCCAGTGCGTAGTGCCCGTCCTCCTGCGGTCCGTAGACGGCTCGCGAGAGGCTGCGGAGCACGGCGTAGTGAACGGCATGCTCCTCGGGACGTCCCCTCGCCATGTCGAGCAGCCGCTGGAGTTCGAAGCGGCTCTCGAGCGTGTCCACCTCGAAGCCGAGTTCCGAGACAAACTCCGTCAACTGCCGCAGCTTGCGGGGGTCGGGGGCGGGATGGATCCGCCGCAGAAAGCCGGCGCCAGCCGCGGCCAGCATCCCGGCCACGGCCTC
>CAYSPN010000123.1:0-1905 GCA_964432895.1 uncultured Candidatus Kuenenia sp. | reverse complement strand
CGTGATCTCGACGTTTCGGCCCATCTCGAGGGGCGAGACGTGCGGCCGGCTCGGCCGGCCCGGCGGTTTGAAGACGATGTCGTCGGGGCCGGGAGTATGTCGGCTCCCCGGTTCGACCCGCCAACTGATCCGCCCGCTGCGTGAGGGAGGCGCATGATCATTTTCCAGGAGTGTGCTTGGTGCTCCAGGGCTGTGATGTGCGTGGTGATTGCCGCGGCATCTGCTTTCGTTCTGGCAGCGGATGCCAGTGATAAGGAAGAAGCAATCAAGGCCGATCGCGCTCTCCTGGCCGGAGAATGGCGAGTGGTCAGCGTCGAGGCCAACGGCAACACGAACGCCGATTCCGAGGTGGTTCGCATCACGGTGGTGAACAGACTCGACGGCACATGGAGTCTGTTGTCCAACGGAAACATAATCGCCGAGGGGACGAGCACGATCGACCCGACGACCAGTCCGAAAACCATTGAGCTCAGAGGCATTCGTGGTTCGGCTGAAAACGCCCGTGGCACGCACTATCGCGGTATCTATGAGGTGCATGAGACCACCCGCCGGCTCTGCTTTGTGCCGGCAGACAAGCCGTTGCCGGAATCGTTTGCCGGTGGGCGTGACACGGGGCAGATTCTCGTGACGTTCGAGCGGGTCGCGTTTGAGTAGGGTGGCCGTTGCGTCATCGAGCCAACAAAAAACCCCGGCGCTGCGAGGGGACGCATGCCGGGGCACATCGCACCGCCGTATGTGGCCGTCGATGCGAACTCCCTCATTACGTCCGTCACCGCGGGATGGTTCGGTGGCTGTAGTGCGATCCATGAACCCAAACGTATTCCAGCCTGCCCCGTTTGCGCCCCGATTGCTTGCCATGGGGCGGTATTTTGGCCACTTTGCGCACGTCGTGCGCGGATGTAGACTGTGGCCAGTTGATGTTGATTCCGTGCTGGGAAAAGCGGTGTTTTTGAACGACCGCGACCTGTTTCGGGCAGCTAGCTCAGTTGGTTAGAGCGCTACGTTCACACCGTAGAGGTCACAGGTTCGAATCCTGTGCTGCCCACTAGGCGATTGATTCGTGTTTTGTAGTGCAGATCACCTCCCGATGGTCGGGAGCGCCCGCAAGGGAAACCAGCCGCGAAAGGGTAAACCGCGAGGTCTACCTTTTTGCGTCCCTTGAAGTGGAGGATTATGCAATGAGACGACGTCCCTCTGGCACCCTGCCCGCCATGCGCCGGCACAAGCCCACCAACACCGCCCGGATCACCATTGGTGGCAAGGTTCATTCGTGATAAAGCAACATCTCTTCTGTAAATCGCGGTTTTCAGAGGCGGGTCATCTGGCTTCCATGTTCAGGTAAGACCGTTCAGTTTCCCAGTCGTCGCTGATCTCACCGAGGACTGCCGAGACTAGCCTCAGCAGTGATGCCTCGTTGGGGAACAGCGTGGCGACGCGGGTACGGTGTTTGATCTCCTTGTTGAGTCGTTCGAGACCGTTATTGGTTCGGAGCCTCCGGCGATGTTCAGGAGGGAAGCCGAAGACGGTGATGGCTTCCGGCACGTTGGCCTCAAGCCAGCCGGCAAGGCCGGGGGCAGACTTTTGATAACGAGTGACTGTGTCTTTGAGACGTCGGTCAGCCTCGGCGGCATCGTCTTCGTTGAAGATTCGTTTGATGTCCCGAGCGACGTCGACCCGCATCGCGACCTTCGGGACGTGGGCCATGGCGTTCTGGATCGTGTGGAACTGGCAACGCTGCCACGGCACGCCGGGCATGACGGCCTGTCGGGCCGCCTTGAGACCGGCATGATCGTCACTGACAACGAGCTTCATGCCGTGCATGCCGCGGTCCAGAAGGCTCTGGAGGAACTTCCGCCAGTGGTGTTCGGCCTCGCTGAGTTCAACGCTGCAGCCGAGGATGGACCG
>CAYSPN010000122.1:0-4658 GCA_964432895.1 uncultured Candidatus Kuenenia sp. | reverse complement strand
GAGCCCGGGGGGATGTCCTCCGGTGGTGATTCGTTCGCGGGGCATGCAGGGGGGGGCGGCCAGTGTGCGCGGCAGCACGTCGAGCCAGTTCGCCAGCGGGCTGGCCATGGTGGCGCCATGCACGTCGCAGGGCATGCAGATTGAATTCGCCGGCACGCTCGTCTCTCTTCCCTATCTCGACATGACGCGGCGGGTCATGGAGGCATTTGGTGCCGTCTGCGTGCCTGAGGGAGATCGTGGCTGGCGAATCGCGGCATCGGGCTACCAAGGCCGAGCCTACGAGATCGAGCCCGACGCCTCGGCGGCCAGCTATTTTCTGGCGGCTGCTGCGATCACCGGCGGCAGCGTGCGGGTGGACGGGCTTTCCCGCCGGAGCATGCAGGGAGACGTCGGCTTTGCCGATGCACTCGGTCGCATGGGCTGCAAAGTCGCATGGAACGACGGGCCTGATGACTCGATCACGGTGACCGGCCGCGCGAGCCGCGGCATCGACATCGACATGAACGCGATCAGCGACACGGTGCCGACGCTCGCGGTGGTGGCGCTCTTCGCAGACGGGCCGACCACGATCCGCAACGTCGCCCACATCCGCGACAAGGAGACCGACCGCATCGGCGACCTGGCCTGCGAATTGCGGAGGCTCGGCGGTACGATCGTGGAGCAGGCCGATGGGCTGACCATCATTCCGGCCGGAAACGATGGATCGCGTGCAGCGGGGCAGGGGGCGGCCAGCCTCCATGGTGCGACCGTGAAAACCTACGAAGATCATCGCATGGCGATGAGCCTGGCCCTGGTCGGGTTGCGGGTGCCGGACGTCTTGGTTGCCGATCCGGCCTGCGTGGGGAAAACGTTCCCAGATTACTGGGATCGCCTTTCGGCCATCACTCGACGTCCAGGCCCTAGTCCTGGCCCGAAGTGAGTCCCAGCATCACCGCCGCCCGCTCGATCAGATCGTCCACGATGGCCGACTGTGGCCGGTTTGGCACGCGAGGGGTCGTAGCGCCCACACAAGCATCGGTGGCGATGAATCCACCACCGCAGTGCTGACAGTACACCCGCCGGCCGAGCAGCATGACGCGGATTCTGAGATTACGGCCGCAGACGGGACAGTTTTGATGGTAGCAGACAGGGTTTTCGGACTGTTCCATCATTGGCTGGCCATCATGCAACTGGCTGTCGTGCTCATTGGTGTGCTCGTGATCCATCGGATTTACCCCGCGGCGGATCGAGGGCGGCGACATCGTGACGGAAAGGCTCGGAGGTGACCTGATCACCCCCGCTGGACCCAAAGTTTAAACATCCCGACCCTCACGGGCAATTCCGGGAAAGATGAGAATTTTGCAAGCATCGAGCTCTACGTTTTTGACTTCGCGGGACTGCTACAATGCCGTCGTTGAGGCTGGCACACGGCTGATAAGGATGAGGCCGTGCAACTTTTCGCTGGCCCCGCCGTTGAAGGCGGGGTGTGGGCGGTGGTTTCTCGCTTCTTTTTGACATTTTCCGCACGTCCGCCGCGCTGGTTCCGATCATGCTGCACCACCCCTGGTTGATTCCGTTGGTCGTCATCTTCTGGGCCGTCAGCAGCGGCTGGCTGCTGGTTGAAAAGATTCTGCCGTCGCTCTCGCCCGGATCGCCGCCGGGCTATCAGGCCCTCTACATGGCGGAGAACCGCCTCGTTCCGGTGGCCTGGACTGTGCTCTGGAACGAACAGCCTCTCGGCTGGGCCATGAGTCAGTCGATACGCACGGAAGAAGGGGGCATGGAGGTCGAGAGTCTTCTCCATTTCGACCGGCTCCCGATCGATGAGGTGCTCCCAGCGTGGACGAAGATGTTTCTGCGGCAGTCGTTTGCTCCGGGAACATCGTATGCCCTCGATGCGCGGGGGCACCTGTCGATCGACCGGCAGGGAAACCTGAAGTCATTCAGTTCGGTCGTGAATCTTCCGGCCACCGCCGATCGGGTATTTCTCGACGGCAGGATCATCGACGGCGAGGTGACCGTCGACGTGCGGGCTCACGGCATGAACTACAGCGTCTCTCGGCATCTGCCTCGACACATCACGATCGGTGACGAGCTCTCGCCGCAGGCGACCCTGCCTGGCCTCTACCACAACCGACAGTGGACCGTTCCGGTCTACAGCCCGTTGCGGCCCGGCCAGGCCCCGATCCAGATTCTCCACGCCAAGGTCACCGGCGAGGAGTCGATGTTTTGGAGCGATAAACTGGTGCGGTGCGATCTTGTGCACTACAGCGACGATCCGTCCAAGCACCGCGAGCCGCGGTGCCGATTGTGGGTCGATCGCAGCGGCAGGGTGCTCAAGCAGGAGTCGCTGATGCTCGGTTCGAAGCTGGTGTTCCTGCGACGGTCCGATGCGGATGCCGAAGACTTGATCGCCAGTGTCGGGCCGATTGCCGAGATCGGCCTGCAGCCGGTCGCGGAGGCGAACGCCGACGATGACGCGGCTGATGACGCTCGGCAGGAGTCGCCATGATCGAGTTCGACCACGTCACGCGTACCTATGGGCCGAAGCCTGCCGTCACCGACCTGAGCCTGTCGATCCCCCGGGGGGAACTCTTCGCCCTTCTCGGTCCGAACGGCGCGGGCAAGACGACGACGATCAAGATGCTGGTCGGTCTGCTGCGGCCCTCGCGGGGGAGCGTCCGCATCTGCGGGTACGATCTGGCGAAGGAAGCGCGGAGCGCCCACCTGCACACGGGCTATGTGCCCGACGAGCCGACGCTGTACGACAAGCTCACAGGGCGTGAGTTCCTCTGGTTCATCGCCGACATGTTCGGCATGCCACGGCACATGGCCACGCAGAAGATCGGCCGGGAGATCGAACATTTCGAGCTGGCGGAATTTGCCGACGATCTCACCGAAAGCTACTCGCTTGGCATGAAGCAGCGGCTGGTTTTCGCCGCCGCGCTGCTGCACGACCCGGATGTTCTCGTGCTCGATGAGCCGATGGTGGGGCTCGATCCGCGGAGTGTCCGGATCGTCAAGGATCTCCTGAGAAGTCGCACCCAGGAGGGCATGACCGTCTTCATGTCGACGCATACGCTCGCCATGGCCGAGGAGATGGCGGATCGGGTCGGCATCATGGTGCGGGGGCAGTTGCGGTTTCTAGGCACCATCGCCGAACTTCGCGATCACATGGCCTTGCAAACGACGAATCTCGAGAATCTGTATCTCGAACTCACGACCACGAGGCAAGACTCGCCATGACGGGCACTTCATGGTGGAGCATGAGCGGCCGCGGCCCGCAGAGTGAATCCTGCCGTCTCATCCCGGTTGACGCGGAATCGAGGGTGTTTTCGCGGCTCCGGGCCACGATCGCCTGGGAGACGCTGCGGTCCATGCTGACTGGGGCACGGCTGCGGCTGGCCTTGGTGGTCCTGCTGAGCCTGGTCTTCTGGGGCTCGCTCTACGCCCTGTTCATCGAGGGCTTCTCCTTTCTCGAGTCGATTCATGCCGAGGTGATCTCGCTGTTGTTCAATGCGTTCTTTTCCTCGCTGATGATCATGCTCGTGTTCTCCACGGCAATCCTGCTGTACGGAAACATGTATTGCTCACCCGAGGCACGATTGCTGCTCACGCTGCCGGTGCGGGCTGAGACCATCTTTTCCCACAAGTTCCACGAGGCGATGTGGTTTTCCAGTTGGGGTTTTATCCTGCTTGGCAGCCCGATGCTCGTCGCCTACGGAGTCGTGCGGGGGGCGCCGTGGACCTACTACCTGCTCATACTCCCCTTCATGGTGTCGTTCGTGGTGATCCCGGCGACGTTTGGAGCGATCTGCTGTATGGCGGCCGTCGCGTGGCTGGGGAGCTTGAGGATGCACGCTCTAGCGATCCTCGGCGCGGTCGTCTGTGCGGGGGCGGCGTGGCTGGGCTGGTCGCTGTTCGGTTCGAGTCCCGCCGGCGGCGGAACCACGGAATGGTTCGAACAGGTCTTGGCTCGGCTGTCGGTCGCCGAGCAGAAGTTTCTGCCCAGTTGGTGGCTTTCCAGCGGATTGCTCGAAGCGGCACAGAGCAGCGAGCGGCCGGAAGCCCGGTTTGCCTCGCTCTCGGAGGCGGTGAAATTCATGGCGGTGCTGGTTTCGAACGGCATGCTGCTGCAGCTGTTGGCCCGCTGGTTGGCCCGGTCGTGCTACCGGCAGGGATATAGCCAACTGGTGGGCGAGATGCCGGCCCGACGGCAGCGTCGGATTGCCTGGGCCGATGAGTTTCTGTCGGCAGCCGGCACGGCCCGTGGCCGGCCGCTCCGGCTCTTGCTCGTGAAGGATCTTCGGCTGTTTCGCCGCGACATCGCCCAGTGGTCGCAGTTCGTGATCTTCTTCGGACTGCTGGGGCTTTATTTTTTCAATCTCCGGGTCTTCAACTACAACATGGCGTATGCGTCGATGATCAGCTTCCTGAACCTCGCCGTGGCGGGGCTCATCCTCTCGACGTTCACGACGCGATTCGTCTACCCGATGATCAGCCTGGAGGGCCGCCGATTCTGGATCCTCGGGCTCCTGCCGGTGCACCGCGACCAGGTCGTCTGGTCGAAGTTTTTGTTTTCGTTCCTTGGCGGACTCCTGCCCTGTTGTGGCCTGTTGTTTCTCAGCGACTCCATGCTGGGGATCTCACGTTCGCTGATATGGGTCCATGAGATCTGC
>CAYSPN010000121.1:0-2147 GCA_964432895.1 uncultured Candidatus Kuenenia sp. | reverse complement strand
TAGTCGACGAACTCCGGGCGGGCCAGGAGCAGTTCCACCAAGCGTTCCCGCTTTGCAGGAGACTTGTCGTCGAGATAGCCGCGGACCTCCTCGGGCGTCGGCAGGCGGCCGATCGTGTCGAGAAAAGCGCGGCGGATAAACGTCGCGTCGTCGCACGGTGGCGAGGGCTTGAGATGGAGTTTCTGGAGTTGCTCGAGCACGAGGCCGTCGATGAGGTTCGCCCGCGGGGCACCGGCGTACACATCGGGCGGCACCTCGTGGGGAAAGGGCACCACCACGCGGGCGAGCGCGATCTGCGAGGAAAACCAGGCGGTCACTGCCCCCTCGCCATGCCCCACGACGGTCACCATGCCGGTCGGATCGACCGTGGCGACCGTTTCATCGGCCGACGTGAACCGCGTCCAGCGGGTCACGTCACGGCTGCTGCCGTCGCTGTAGGCCGCGGTAACGGTGAACGGCTGTGACGAGCCCGGCGCGAGCGCGGCCTCCGCCGGCGAAAGCGCGATGGAGACCAGCTTCTTCTCCTCGGCCTTGGGGCCGGGGCAGCCGGCGGCGATCCAGGCCGCCAGCAGTTGGTAGTCATGCCCGTCGACATCCAGCCGCTTGCCGCCCTTGTGGGCCAGGGCCATCGTCGGCTTGGTCAACAGCAGGCTCATGCCCGGGTCGGCCATGTCGATCCGCCGGCCGCGGGCATCCCGCGTGATGGCGAGGTGGTCGGAGGCGGGATCGTAGCCGAAGAGCGAGAGCCGAAAGCCACCCTTGCCGGCCAGCGCCCCGTGACAGCCGCCGCCATTGCAACCCGCTTTGGAAAGAATCGGCATCACATCGAGGTCGAAGCTGACATCGCCGGCCTTTGCCGTCGTCACACGGACGCCGATCACCACCGCGACGACCAACACCATCAGCGTCATGACGCGGGTCATGCAAAGAGCTCCTTGATCGGGTCGGTGCCGAAATCAGTGAGCGCGAACGGCCGTCCCGCGGGGCCAGGCAGGTGGCCCGTATGATCGAGGCCGAGGCTGTGGAAGATCGTGGCCACGATGTCGCCGGGGCTCACCGGCCGCTCCGCGGGGAAACCGCCGATTGTGTCGCTGGCGCCCACGACCCGCCCCCCCTTCACGCCGCCACCGGCAAACGAGCATGTGAAGCACTGCGGCCAGTGGTCGCGACCGCCGGCAGGATTCACCTTGGGGGTGCGGCCGAATTCGGCGAGCCCCGTCACGAGCGTGTCGTCGAGCAGGCCACGCTGGTGGAGGTCTTCGATCAGGGCCGAGTAGGCCTGGTCGTACATCGGGCAGACGATGTTCTTCATCCCCTCGATCGACGTGAACGGCTTCGAGCCGTGGATGTCCCAGGTGATCTCGTCGAAGACGGTCAGAAACGTGTTGATCGTGATGAACCGCACGCCGTTCTCGACCAGCCGCCGTGCCAGCAGGCAGCACTGGCCGAACCGGTTCATGCCGTAACGTTCCCGAACCGCCTGCGGCTCCTTCGACAGGTCGAAGGCCTCCCGCGCCTGCGTGCTCGTCATCAGCCGGTAGGCGGCATGAAAATTCTCGTCGAGCAGCCGGGCGTCTTCGCTGGCCTCGAACTCCTTGGCCGCCCCTTCGACGATCTCCCGCATCTTCTTGCGGCGGTCGAGCCGGGCCACGCTGATCTGGTCGGGCGGCAGGAGATCGGGCACGCGGAAGTTCGGCTGCGAGGGATCGGCCATCAGCGCGAACGGATCCTGAGCCTTGCCGAGAAAGCCCCCCGCCTGACCGTTGGGGAGGTTGCCGCCACCGCGGCCCATCAGCTGCGGCAGCACGACGAACGGAGGCAGGTCGGTCCGCCGGCCAAGCAGATAGGAGGAGACGCTGCCTGCATGCGGCGTCTGGATGCCGCCAGTGAACCGCCGGCCCGTCTGCAGCATCTGCCAGCCGGCATCGTGCACGGCCGCGCCGTCATGGCGGCACGATCGCACCAGCGAGAACTTGTCGGCGATCTCCGCGTGCTTCGGCAGCAGTTCCGAAATCTCGAAGGCGTCGGTCTTCGTACGGATCGGCTTGAAGGGGCCGCGAATCTCGGCGGCCGCGTCGGGCTTCATATCCCAGAGGTCGAGTTGGCTGGGACCGCCGAGATTGAAGATCATGATGCAAGACCGCTTT
>CAYSPN010000120.1:0-2763 GCA_964432895.1 uncultured Candidatus Kuenenia sp. | reverse complement strand
GACTCCGATGGGCTGAAGCCGTCCATCTCACTCAGGATCTGGTTGAGCGTCTGTTCGCGTTCGTCGTGGCCGCCGCCGAGTCCGGCGCCGCGGACGCGTCCGACCGCATCGATCTCGTCGATGAAGAGGATCGCAGGTGAGGCGTCTTTCGCGGTCTTGAAGAGATCGCGGACCCGCGAGGCGCCCACGCCAACGAACATCTGGATAAATTCGCTGCCTGAGATCGAGAAGAAAGGCACTCCCGCCTCACCGGCCACGGCCCGCGCGAGCAGCGTCTTGCCGGTTCCCGGCGGGCCCATCAGCAGCACGCCCTTGGGCACGCGGCCTCCGAGCCGCTGAAACTTCTTAGGATCCTTGAGGAATTCGACGATCTCCTGAAGGTCGGCCTTCACCTGTTCCAGGCCCGCCACGTCGGCGAACGTCACCTGCTTGTCGCCGGCGCCATAGCGTTTGGCGGGCGACTTCGAGAAGCTGCCGAGGAAGCCGGAGTTGCCGAGCGGGTCGCGGGCCCGCTTGAGCGTCATCCAGAAGCCGGCCATCAACAAGAGCGGCACGAGCATGTAGAGGCCCAGCAGGAATCCGGTGCCGTCGCTCGGTTGGCGGACTGTCGTGCGGACGGAGTGGTCGAGAAGCAGCTGGTTGAGACCTTCGCCCAGGTAGGCGGAGAGTTCGGTGCGGAAGGCCTTGCCACGCGGCGTGGCAGAGGCGTTTTCAGCGGAGGGTGCTGCGCGGAACTCGCCCACCAGCGTGTTGCCCAGGATCTCGACGCTGGCGACGTTGCCCGCCTTCACCTGCCGAACAAACTCGTCGTAGCTGACGGCGGCCGGTGCTGCGGACTGTTCGCGGACAAACATCGTTACCAGGGCGAGCGCGCCCAGGATCAACATGATCATGACCGGCATGTTCAAGGGGGGGCCAAAGATCGAAAGCGGGCCCTCAGAACCCTTGTTTGCGGGACCCTTGTTCGCGGGAACCTTTTTCTCGGGACCTTGGGGGGCCGGAGCGGTAGTCATCAAGCGTGGCTCGCTGGGGGGGCCGCAGGGGGCCGGACAGATCGGGAACGGGTTCAATAGTGTAGTCTACGGACCTCGTTGGCAAACGGCCTTGCCCGTGCTCGTTGGAACAACGTCGTGTTTCCTGCGGGAGTCAGAGGGCCTTCGTGGCGGTGGAGCGATGGCAGACACGCAAGCGGACGGAAGACCGGTAAAACGCGGCGTGGTGGCGGTCGCCAGGCGGGGTGAATCCTTTCTCGCGATCCGGCGGGGTGAGCAGGTCGCCGCCCCCGGCCGCCTCTGTTTTCCCGGGGGGCACATCGTGCCCGGCGAGGCTGAGCACGAGGCGGTGGTGCGAGAATGCCGGGAGGAACTCGCCGCGTTGGTGCAGCCGCGCGAGTGCGTGTGGCGGAGCGTGACGTCGTGGGGCACGTCGCTGGCGTGGTGGACGGTGGAGGTTTCTGACGAGACGGAGCTCGTGCCACATCCGGTCGAGGTGGCGGAGATCCTCTGGCTCTCTGCGGAGGAGATGATTCGCGAGCCGACGCTGCTCGAAGGCAACCGCACGTTTCTCGAGGCCGTGCGCAGCGGCGACGTGCGGCTGTAGCGACCGCGACGCCCCTACTCGCTGTCCTTGCCGAGGATGATGCCCTGGGGCTCCTGTGGTGGCGGGAACTGCGGCGGGTTGGCGGCTGCGTCGAGCATGGCGCGGAAGCGGTTGGGCGTCGGGATTGCTGAGGCCTGGGTGGCGGTGCTTGGCGCTGTTGGCCGCGAGGCCTCGAGGTCACGGCGGCCGGTCGCAGCGATCAGCCACTGTTCGAGCGTGGCCCGCTCCGCGGTTGTCAGCGGAGCCATGGTGAGACTGGCGCCGGTGGAGGAGGCCGGGTGTCGGGCACTGATCGTGGAGAGGAACGGTGTGGCATTGCCCTCCTTGCCGATCACGCGAAAGAGAGTCTCGACATTGGCGAGCGTGACGCTGCGATCGATCCGCCCGGAGACGTCGCCGCGATTGAAGTGGGGCGCATGCGCCGTGGGGCCGCCGTGGCAGGCGCCTGCAGCACACTTATTGAGGATCAACGGTTGCACATGCTTGGTGAACCGGGCCATGAGCTGGGGCGGCAGGTCGGCGGCTGGCAGGAGCGATGGTGTGGTGCCGAGGACAGCGATCGCGACGATCCCACTGCAGGCAGCCTGGAGCAGATGCTGCGAACGCCGGCATGCGTAGGCAGCGGTCAGCCGTTGGGAGCGTGGCATGGGAAGCATCCGTTCGCGGGGGTGGCGACACCTGCCGCCGTCAGGGCGGGAGCGTAGGCGTGCGGGGAATCGGCAGCAAGGTGGGCTGGATACGGCCGTCGCCAGCCGCTACAAAACTGCGACCGAGACAACCTCGATCCCCCACCTTCTTTCACTGGAGACGATGCGCGATGGAGCGGACGTTCGTGATGTTCAAGCCCGATTGCCTGGAGCGCGGCCTGCTGGGCCGGATGGTGAGTCGGTTTGAGGAGAAGGGGCTGCGGCTGGTGGCAATGAAGATGCTCCGCGTGACGCCGGTGCTGGCGAAGCAGCACTATGCAGAGCACGTCGAGAAGCCCTTCTATCCGAACCTCGAGGAGTTCATCACGGCATCGCCGGTGGTGGCGACCGTCTTCCAGGGGCCGGAAGTGATCCGTGTGGTGCGCGACATGCTGGGGGCGACGAGCGGCCTGAAGGCGGCGCCCGGTACGATCCGCGGCGACTTCTCGTCGAGCCGGCAGATGAATCTCGTGCACGC
>CAYSPN010000119.1:0-3852 GCA_964432895.1 uncultured Candidatus Kuenenia sp. | reverse complement strand
GTCGCAGAGTTTCACCTGCGTGCTACGCAGCGACAGCAGTCGGTCGATGAAGGGTCGCAGTTGCCGTGACTCGACCAGCGATTCGCCGGCGAGTCCGACCAGGCGGGTCAGGCTGTCGGCGGAGACCCGCACCACTCGATCGGCAGACTCGAAGGCCGGCGATGCTGGAGCCGTAGGACCAGCGGCAGTGATCACCTCCGGTAGCGAGGACGGCGCCGGGGCTCCGGTCTCCGCCATGGGCTGCGGCGCCGGACGGGGCTGCGGGGCAGGTCTTGCGGGGGGGCTGGCAGGGCCGGCAAGGACCTCCACCAGTCTCGCGGCCAGTTGATTGGCCCGCGCCGTCCATGGTCCGTCCGGCGCCAACGCGTCGTCGGCCCGGGCGATCGAGCCGAGGAAATCAATCCCGGCGAGCAGCACATCGGCATGTTCGGGACGCACCGTGAAAAAACCCTTGCCAGCCGCCACGAAGACCTCCTCCATGGCGTGGGCGACCCGCACGGCAGGTTCGAGGCCGATGATTCGTGCCGCACCCTTGAGGGAGTGGGCCGCCCGCATCATCGATTCGATCGCGGCTGGAGAATGCTCCAACTCTTCGATCGTCAGGACTCCGGCTGAGAGCGCGGCCGTCTGGGTGTCCGCCTCCAGGCGGAACAGATCCAGCATCGAGAGTTTGCTCAGGTCTTGCACCGCACGAGCTCCTGGCTGCCGTGGTCCATTATCCCGAGATCCGTCTCTGCAGGCCGTCGAGCAGTCTGGCCTCGTCGAGCAGCCCCACTGTCTTGCCCTGCCAGGCAAACAGTGCCACTGTCGCACGCATGTCCGCGCCGCTGACCGTCGCCGGCACGTCACGCAGCGATCGCCCCTGCATGCGGTGCACGCCCGCGACGTCGTCGACTCGGAATGCCCAGCGCGCACCCGCCCGCTCGACCACGAGCAGGCGTGCCGCAGGGATCGCGGCCGGCGGTTCAGTGACCGGTGCATCCAGCCCAAGAAGCCCCTCGAGTCGGACGCACAACTGCAGTTGACCGCGGACGTTCACGATTCCGGCAAGCAAAGCGCCCGAGCGATGCGGCACGCGGTGCAGTTGACGCGGCGGGGTGACTTCGACGAGCACGGCCGTGGGCAGCGCGAGCCATTCGGTGCCGAGCCGGAAGATGAGCACGTTCCTGGAGTCGGCATCGAGCGTCTCTTCGGGCTTCTCGAGGATCTCCTGCCATGATTCGAGGTATCCCGCGGGCGCGGGACGGTCGAAGAAGCGGCTGGCTGCGGCCGTGAGCACGGGGCAGTTCCGGCAATGGATGAACGTGGCCAGTTCAACGCAGCTGCGATCTCCGGTCACGCCGACGTGCCGCCAGCAATGCTCCATCGGCGCCACCACGAGGCGGCCTTCGTGTGCGACACCGCGGCTCATGTCGCCTCTTTTCGGGACCGCACCCGGGCGGAGGACTGGCGGTAGTGCTCCGCCATTTGAACATCACCGCGCTGCGTCGCCACGACCGCCAACGACAGGAACGCCTCGTCGTGCGCAGGGTCCATGTAGAGCGTCTTGTGCAGGCAGGCTTCGGCGCGTTCGAGGTCGCCGGCCGCCTGATAAAGCATGCCCATCAGGAAAAAGACCTGCGCGGATGGGCCAGCGGCCTGCTGGTGGCGCTTGCATGCCTCCAGTGCTTCGGCATGGCGGCCGGCGTTCGCCAGTTCGTGCGCTTCGCGAAGCAGTTCGTCGCCCGTCGGTGGTGTGGGGGCGACGGGATCGTCCGCACGTGGCTGGCAGGGGATAGCCGTGACGGTCGGCCGTTGCGCCGGCGCGGGAATGGGGAAACCATTCGTCACCCGCGTGCCGCGCCGCAGCGCGAACACCGCATTGCCGGAGACCGGAGTCCATGAGCCCCTGAGGATCGGGGTTTCGGCGGCACCAAGCATGAGCAGGCCGTCCGGTGCCAGCAGCCGGTCAAGCGTCTGCTCCACGCGGCTGCGGGCCTCTGCGGTCAGGTAGATCAGGAGGTTCCGGCAGAAGATGACGTCGTACGGCCGGCTGTCGACGGCGAATGATTCGTCGAGCAGATTGCCGCAGGAGAAGTGCACCAGTTTCCGCACGGACTCGTCGAGTTCGGCAGCCGCTCCCCGTGTATGGAACCAACGATCGCGGAAGGAGACGTCGCCGCCGCGAAAGGCGTTGGCCGAGTAGCTGGCCGCCGCCGCCCGCCTCAAGACCGCATGGCTGACGTCGGCGGCGTCGATCATGAACTGATCGGCGGAAAGGCCTGCTTCGAGGCAGGTCATGGCCACCGAATAGGGTTCTTCGCCGGCGGCGCAGGGCACGCACAGGATGCGGAGCGGAGTCTGGCCTGGGGTGGCCGCGAACGCGGCGGCACGCTGCCTGAGCACATTGAAGACCTGTGGATCCCGGAAGAACCAGCTTTCCGGAACGACCACCTCGTCGATGAACATGCCTTGCTGCGTGGCATCGTGGGCGAGGCGGGCGAGGAATGCCTCTTCATCAGATTCGCCGCAGGCCTCCATCCGCACCCGCACGGCGTGGGCGATGGCGTTGCTGCCGACGATGTGCGGATCGAGCCCGATCCGACGCTCAAGGAACGTCTCGGCAGAGCGGCATGCCCTGGCGGGGGTGTTGGCGACAGGCTGTGTGGCGTCGGCATGCATGGCGGAGCCGTCAGTATGACGCGGATTGGTCGCCGGTCGATGCCGGGGTTGGGGCGGCGAGACTGGCGAGAAATGCCGCTGGCACAAGGTGTTCGACATCGAGCACCTGAACGGTGCGGCCGCCGATCCGCAGCAGGCGACCGAGGGAGGGGACGTCGGGCACAACCAGCGTGGGCAACGATGTCTCGGCGTCGGCACTGGAACAGAGCGACACGACGTTTTCCGCTGCCAGCCCCAGCCGGATGTGTCGATCCTCTGGGACGCTCATAAACTCCACCACGATCACCCGCGTGCTCAGTGTTTCTCGGAGCGGCTGGTTGATCAGCAGCCGTCCAAGGTCGACCAGCGGGATGAGACGACCGCGGTGCGTGAAGACGCCGCGGAGAAAGTCGGGCATGCGGGGGATCGGCCGAGCGGCCACGAGTGGCAGCACCTCGATCACCCGGCGCGACTCGATCGCGTAATCCTCTGCCCCGATGGTGAATGAGAGCAGTTGCATGACCGGGTGAAATCGGGAGAGGCGGCAGGAGATGACGGGATGGCCCTGGCCGTCAGATCGTGAACCGGGACACTTCTTCCTTGAGGTCACCCACCGCGCCGCGCAGGTGGGTTGTCGCCTTGTTGAAGTCTTCGAGCGACGAGGCCGTGCGGGACGCCCCCTCGGAGAGACGGATCATCGCCTCGCGGATCTGCGCCGCGCCCTGCGATTGCGCCCTCATGCCCTCGGTGACCTGTTCGAACCGGCCGTTGATGCCGTGCACCGCCGAGATGATCTCCCCCAGTTTCGACGAGACGTCGCTGATCTCGCTGACACTCGACCGGACCTGGCCCGCGAACTTGTCCATTTCCATCACGCCGGCCGAAACACTGTGCTGCATCTCCTTGACCATCTGCTCGATGTCGAGCGACGCCACCGCCGTCTGGTCGGCCAGCCGGCGGATCTCACGGGCCACCACGAGGAAGCCCGCGCCGTATTCGCCGGCCTTCTCGGCCTCGATCGCCGCGTTGATGGAGAGTAGGTTCGTCTGGTCGGCCACCTTCGTGATCGTGGTGACTGCCAGGTTGATGGTCGATGCCCGCTCGCTGATCTGGGCCAACTTGGAGCCGAACGACAGCGTGCTGTCGGCGAGTTGCCGCATCGTGCCATCCATGCTCGCCAGGTTTTTGCGGCCGTCGGTCGCCATCAGGCCC
>CAYSPN010000118.1:0-7877 GCA_964432895.1 uncultured Candidatus Kuenenia sp. | reverse complement strand
AGTTGATGTATTCATTGGTGCCGTAGTTGCCGAGCAGGCCGAAGTTGGACTGGTTCTGGAAGGCCGTGATGCCGGCACCGGCACTGAAATCGCGGTACCATCTCCACCCGTAGTAGGGCTTGCCGAACTGCCGCAGCCAGGCACAGACGCGGCCATCGTGCGGCCAGCAGGTGAGGAAGCCGGGCGATTCCTCACAGGCGAACGGATCGTCGTAGAACGACTCGACATGCAGTTGGCTGGGATAGTCGCCCATCCACATGCCGCCGTCCGACGGCGACATCGGCCCCTCGGCGAACTCGCCGCCGTAGCCCTGGCCTCCCATGGCATCGGGGCCCATATCCATCATCTCCGACGGAGCGGTGTTGATGATGATCGACGGATCCTCGCTCATCGGGATGGATTGCGGATCGGTGGGCGTCGGCAGCACCTGATTCGGCATGCTGGCGGCGGGGAGCCTTCCGGGCACGGACCCATCGTCGATCGCAGCGGCCTGCGGGGCCCGGGCCATCACCGACGGCAGCCCTTCGGTATTCATTGCAAGGCGGTCAGCCCGCTGACCAGTCGGCCGGTTGGCAGTCGCGTTGAACCGCGGCGCCAGTCCGCCGCCGAGAGATGTATTGGCGGGGGCGGTGTTCGGCCGCCGGGGAGTGCCCTCGACGGCAAGCACCGGTCGGCCAGCATCACCCTGCGGGCTCCGGAACAGGTTGATATCACCGATGCTGGGCAAGGTCATTTGGCGGCCGCTCGTGAAGTTGGAGCTGTAGCGGCCGGGCACGCGGTTGTCGCTCTTCCAGTCGCCCAGCGGGCCCGCGGACTGGGCACGCGGCGGTGCGAGCGGCTGGTTTTGCGGCGCTCGTCGGCGCGGCGCGGCGGCCACCGCCGGCACGCCGGCGGGGAGGCCGACCGAGGCCGGTGGAGGCGTGATCGGGGCCGGGACAGCAGCCACAGCTTGCGTGGTGGCTGGGGCGGTGGCGGGCATGCCGCCAGATGGCGTGGCTGTTGCCTGTGGGGCGGTCGTTTTCGTCGACGAGAGACTGGCCGGAGCCGAGTCGGTCGTGGCCGGTTCGCCCGAGGTCGCTGCACGATGGGGCGTCCATCGCAGTTGGCTCTGCCCGCCTGCGGCGGCCGCCGTGCCTGGCTGCTGGGACCAGGCGAGGCCGTTGCCCAGTAGGGCAAACGCCAGTGACAGGCCCACGAGGTGTCGCAAACCGTGCGAAACGTGCATGACAAGCTCCTTCCGATCCGGCGATACGGCGGGAATGGCCCGGCCGCTATTCGTCAATCGGAAGAGATATCGTCATCGGCACGACCAAAACTTCCGCCAAAATCAACGCGACCAGCAGTCTTTGCCTAGCTTGCGCAGTCGAGCGCGGCGGAGAGGTCAGCGATGAGGTCGGCCGAGTCTTCGATGCCGCAGGCGAGGCGGATCATGTTGTCCGCGATGCGAAACGTGGCCCGCTCGGCGGGAGAATAGTTCCAGTAGCTCATCACCAGCGGCTGTTCGATCAGCGACTCCACTCCGCCCAGGCTCGGACCGATCCGCGGGATTTTCACGGCGTCTATCACCCTCGCCGTCTGCCGCCAGTCGGCATTTTTGACGAAGAATGTCACCAGACCACCGAAGCCCCGCATCGTGCGTGTCGCCAACGCGTGATAGGGATGGCTCTCCAGCCCTGGATAGAGCACCCGCTCCACCCGCGGGTGGCCTTCGAGAAACCGGGCCACAGCGAGGCCGTTGGCGTTGTGCCGCTCCATCCGCAGGGCGAGCGTCTTCAAGCCACGCTCGAGGAGATAGGCGTTATGGGGGGAATTCACGCCGCCCATGATGCCGCGGAGGTGGCGGACAGGCTCCAGATTTTCACGTCCGCCAACGACGACCCCCGCCAGCAGGTCGTTGTGACCGCCCAGATACTTCGTCGCCGAGTGCAGCACAAAGTCGACGCCGAGCTCGAGGGGACGCAGGTTGTAGGGGGTGCAGAGCGTGGCATCGATGAGTGAGAGCACGCCGTGCCGGCGGCCGATGTCGGCGAACCGCGCGATGTCGACCACGCTCAGATGCGGATTGGTGGGAGACTCGCTGACGATGAACTTGGTCCGGGGCGTGATCGCCGCCTCCATCGCCGCGTAGTCGCAGGTGGGCACCTCGCGGAACACCACGCCAAACCTGGTGAGGTGCTTGCGGCAGAACTCCCGGCTGCGGTGGTAGCACTCATCAAAGAAGATGATCTCCTCGCCCGCATTCAAATGGGCCATCAGCAGGCCGACGAGTGCCGCCATGCCGCTGGCGTAGAGCACTGCAGTTTCCCCGCCTTCGATCGCGGCCAGTTTGTCCTCAACGACCCGCTCGCCGGGATTACCGTAACGGCCGTACTCCTCGCGGGGCTGCTTCTCCTCGATGAAGTCGATGATCGACTGCGTGTCGCGGAAGGTGTAGGTGCTCGACGCGAAAATCGGGTCGGTGATGGAGAAGCCAGGCTTCTGGCGGGCCTCGCCGGCGTGCACGGCCGTCGTGGAAGGGCCTCGGGCGGCGGGGGCGGCTGAGCCGGTGACGTCGGGGGTGAGCATGCCGAATCCTGCGGGAAAAAAGGGCCGAACGGAGTCTAGTTGAGCTTCGGACCACCGACAAGGAACCCGCTGCGTGGGGGCACCTTTTCAACATGCCCGGCGAGTGGTGGTAGGGCGCAGCGTCCGGGATGCCCGGGCGCTCACGGCTTCTTGGTGAGACGAATCGCCTGGTCAATGAAATCCAACCCGGTCAGCCCGACATCGACATCCACAGCCTCTCACGGCGGTCCATGCCACGGTGCGGACGGCCCGCGAGAAGAGCGGATTCAAGGCCGGTCTGCGGCAACGAGAAAAATCCAGATACGAAGGGGAGAGAGGAGACCGATCGGCCTGTCGGGCACACCGTTCCTGGGCTCGTTTCCAGCGTAATGCGAGGGCGACACAGTTCGCAGGCTCGAACGTGCTTGCAGAGTCGGTGGGAACCGTCATGTTACTGGAAACAACTTGCGTACCACGGTGCGGAACGGTAACCTTGAATGAGAGGGATGGTGAACAATTCCGCACGAACGGGAGCTTCTCAACAATGTTTCGTAGACATTCTGTCGTGTCCGGCTCGACCCCAAACGGCTTTACCCTCGTGGAACTGCTGGTCGTCATCGCCATTATCGGCACGCTCGTCGGCCTGCTGCTGCCGGCGGTGCAGGCGGCCCGCGAGGCGGCTCGGCAATCCCAATGCCGCAACAACCTGAAGCAGGTCGCACTGGGGTTACAAAACGTTCACGATGCGCGACGCATCCTTCCCGCGGCGGCTCTCCGATCGGACGTCGATTCGAAGGGACGCTCAAATTGGGGCTGGACCATGTTCGTGCTGCCATTCATCGACGAGAAATCTCTGTACGATCTCTGGGTTGCTTCGTCCGTGAAGGAGGGGTATTACGCGCACAACGACGCGACGTTTTCCGCCGCGGCCCGCAGTCCGATCAGCTCCCTCATTTGTCCGACGTGTCAGGTGCCTCCTCTGGAACCGGAAGCAGCGTTCAACGCCGCCACTGGTTCTTGGTGCAAAATACGGAGTAGCAAGTCCAACTACCTGGCGAACGCCGGGCCTCCGTCTTCATATGGCGGCACAACAGACCAGATGGCAAGGGCTTCTTTTGGACCGATTAGAAAAGGAAAGGGTGTGAGTTTTAAAGATGTGACGGACGGACTCTCCAAGACGTTCCTCGTCGGGGAGGTCGGCGGCGGTGCTACTTTGACCTGGCCGAATAGCAGTGGTGATCCGAATAGGATACCGGGCCTCTGGTCGGCTTCATCCAGTTCATCCAACCAGGTATTGGAGGTGATCCGTCACACCTCCTGGAAACTGAACAGCGGCTCCCCGTATGCATTTGGTAGCTCCCATCCTGGGGGGGCACACTTCGCGATGTGTGACGGTGCCGTCAGTTTCGTGAGCGATATGATCGAATATAATAGGGGAAGCTGCTCCGACTACGGAATTGACGCGGGCATGGATGCCAGCATCGCAGGGCAGGAGACCGCTGTGAAAGCGTCAAATCTCGGCGTCTACCAGAAACTGAGTGCTCGTGCAGACGGAAATGCCACCGGAGGTTTCTGAATTCATGCGCATTCACCCCAGTTCTCTTTTGCTTGGGCTGGTGATCCTCGCTGCGGGGTGTAGCCAGGGGGGAGTCGGTGCGACGGCAAGCGGCGTCTTGACCATCGACGGAAAGCCCGCCCCGGCCGGCATCATGTTGGAGTTTCAACCGCAGGTGGCAGGTTCGTCGCCGTCGATGGGTGTTACCGATGCGAACGGTCGATATGTGTTGAAATTCAACGTCAACACCGTCGGCGTGATGCCCGGCGACAGCGTTGTCTCCCTATCGATACCGCCCACCGGCGGGCTTGAGGGCGTGCCGAAAGTCTCCGAGTCGCTGGCATCCCTGCGACTCCCTAAGGAATGCGTCGGGCAAAATTCAAAGCTCATCCGCACGGTCAAGCGGGGGAGCAACACGATCGATATCGCTATCGATACCGCTGGCAAAAAATAGACAACCGAGAACCAGACCGCTGCCTTGGGCGCCCTTGCTCTGGAGTCGGCCAGAGTCGCTGGCTCTCCAAGCCGACTCAGCCTAAGAGGCGGGGCCGGTGGACTCACGCTCGACGAGTTCCGGCCGCTGCCGCATCTCTCGCGGCTTTTTGTCCGTGGTCCGGCCCTCGATCCGGTCGAGCAGCAGTTCTGCCGCTGCCATACCGATTGCATCGGCATTCTGACGGATGGTGGTGAGCGCCGGCATGAGCATGGACGCTTCACGCAGGTCGGCGAACCCGACCACCGACAGGTCGCGTCCGATCGCCAGTCTCGCTTCGGCCGCCGCGGCATAGACCCCCAGCGTCATCCAGTCGTTTGCACAGAGGATCGCCGTCGGCCGCTGCTTTTTTTGCAGGAGTTCGCGGGCGACCTCAAGGCTGTCGGAATGCACGGGCACTCGCTCACCATCGTGCCAGGCCCGAGTCGTTCGGCTGGCCACTACGGGGCTCGGGCACGACACCGACAACCGCGTGGCGGCCCGACACGCGGCTATCCGCTTCTCGAATGCCCGCTGCCGATCTGCATACGTAGAGATGTTTGCGGCGCCGATAAACGCCAGCCGCCTGTGTCCAAGGCCGAGCAGGTGCTCGGCAGCGAGCCTCGCGCCGGCAGCGTCGTCAGTACCGCTGAAGTCGGCATGCGTCGCCGGCAAGTACCGGTCCACGGCCACGAGTGGCACGCCGCGGTCCCAGACCTCCTTCAGGTAGATGTCGGGGATCGTCTCGTCCGACGGCCAGAAGATGATGCCGTCCACTCGCTGGTCGAGGAGACGATGCAGATACTGCAGTTCGCTGCCGTCCCTGGCCCCGAGTTCGACCGCAATCGACTGGTGGGGGTAGTGCAGGATCGGCAGATAATCATGCGCGGCGAGCGCCCGGTGGATACCACCGAGCACGCCGCTGTGGAACGAGTTCCAAGGATCCACCATCACACCCACGGTCCGGCTGCGGCCGGTTTGGACGGCCCGCATCAACCGATTGGGCCGGTACTGAAGCCGCCTCGCGACCTTCTCCACACACGCACGCGTTTCGGGCGCCACGACGCTCTCTCCGCGAAGCGCGCGAGACACCGTCATTTTCGAGATCCCGAGTTCTGCGGCGATCTGGCTGACCGTGATCCGTTTTTGCTGTGGGCGGTGGGGTCGGGTCATGCTGTGAGATAGCCGTTTTCAGATCCATGGTACCGGATGCGCTGCCGTGAGTACCATGATGACCAAGACCGGACGAGTGACGAGCGATCCCTATGTCGAACCAGCCCACATCGGCTTGACGACAGCCGACGCCCAGAAGAGCGTCGAGGCCAGCGTTAGCCCCCAGATTCTCTCTCGAGAAGTGGTGCTTTTAAGGGTGGGGAGGTCAGCGTCGATGCCGTCGATGGGCAACGCCACACCCGCAGGTAGTCGATGCTAAAGGTGGAGGGGAGATCCTCGTCCTTCGGAATGCCCAGCCAGGACACCATGGCTTCGCTGTCGAACAGAATGTTCAGCGGGTTGTGCCAGTTGGTGTTCTTCATGCGGCGGACGGCGACGCCGTCCACATACCAGGTCATCTCGGCTTCGTTCCATTCGAAGCCGTAGACGTGGAAGGCGTCGGCAAGCCGCCACGGCGCGTTCCACACGCCACCCACCGACCAGTGCCGCTTTTCCGTGGGCGTCACCTTCACGTGGGCATTCATGTTGTACTTCTGCTGCAGTCCGACCGCGTTACCGCCCAGTTCGAAGACGTCGATTTCGTTGTCGTGGTCCGGTAGGCCGGTGCCGATCAGCCAGAACGCGCTCGATGCCGCCGAGTTCATCGGACGGCAGCGGGCCTCGTAGTAGCCGTAGCCGCTGCGGCCGTGCGTTCTCACGAGGGCTGAGGTGTAGTCCGCGTATCCTTCCGCGGCGTACTTCCGCAGGGCCGGTGTGTCTGCCCGGCGGAATACCAGATGCAGCATGCCGTCCTTCACCGACACGTTGGATCGATCGAAGAGCGCCGGCTGCCGACCTTTCCACGACGGGGGATCGGTGGGATAGATCTCCCAGCGGAGTGCGTCCAGTTCGGAGCCGTCGAACTCGTCCGAAAGCGCATCGTCCAGCTTCCAGCCGGCGGCGTTCTGCTGGTCCGACAGCGGAAGGTCCTGCCTCGTGTGCTCGGGAACCGGCCCCAGATCGCCGATACGGGTCCAACCCCGATCCTCGCGGTCGACCCTCGCCTGCCACTTGTCCTTCAAGTATCCGAGCACCTCCTGCATCTCACCTTCGGAAAGAAACGTCCGGTCATAGACCAGGATCTCCGCGATATCGCCCCTGAGGCACTGCCAGTCGCTCCCCTTGTTGCCCCCGACGATCAGGTCGGCGATCGGAGCGTCGTCGATCTCGATGTCGTAGATGACCGGATCGACGGAGCCTCCGCCGCCATTCCGGTCGGCAGGAACGCAGAAGTTCGGCTTCTTGTTGTCGGGCGACTCCGTGGCATACGAACTCAGGGCTCGCTGCCAGCCCACGGTGCTGGCCTGCGCGGCGGTCCGCTGCCAGACGATGAGAATCATCCCGCCGCCGGCTACCTCGCGTACGAAGCGTTTCATGGCCATTTTCTGGCCGCCCGAAAAGCGAACCACGGATCGGCCGTTCATGCCCTTGGGAGCGACCGTGGGCCGCTCCCCGCCCGATGCATAGAGATGGTTGGAACGTCCCGAACGATCAGACCACTCTTGCACCTTGCCCGCATCGTCCACCACGAGCGACTCGCCCTCCGAAGCGTCGACCCAGAACACCAGGCCATCCATGATGGGCGTGTCAGCCCCGTGAGCCCCTGATGCCAGGGCACACAACCCCATTGCCATGAGCAACAACGTTCGCAAAATGCCCTCTCCTGGCCGCAAGTGAAGCCGGACTTCAATGGGATCGTACCGTCACGAAAGCCCCGTGGAAACCGCAGGCGCGTGCGAATCGGCACTCCGGCGATGCCTCTAGCGACGTTCCCCTGAAAACGTCGCAGCGGTTAGACTTCGATCCATGAGCGCATCCAGCAAAAAGTCTTCCGTTGGCAGCAAGGCGGCGGCGAACCCCTCTCTGGGAAGTCCCGACGGTCCGCGTCCTCTCGCGCCGCCCCGCCGCGTGTGGATCGCGGTCGCCTCGCTGGCTGCCGCCGTAGCGATGGTACGGGCCGGATGGCTCGAGCCGATCGTGGGCGGCATCGTCGATCAGGCCGTGCGCAACATCATCACGCTCATCCTCTGCTTCTCGGCGCTGATGACGACTCTGCTGTGGTTCCTCCGGGAAAGCGGCCATGCGCCGGGCGTG
>CAYSPN010000117.1:0-8699 GCA_964432895.1 uncultured Candidatus Kuenenia sp. | reverse complement strand
GGCCGTCGTTGCCGACAACGCCGCGAAGATGCCGCCGGTGTGAAACCACCGCACGCCGAGCGCGCCGAAGAGATGATCCCAATCGACGTCGCCCGGCTTCATCTGACTGGCCGCCGAGTTGCCCCGATCGGGCACGCCCACGGCGCCACGGATGCCGAAGCCGCGCTCGGTGAAGTTGAGTCCGTTGCGGACCGAGCGGCCGATGCCGTCATCCGGCTTCCACTGGATGAAGTCGGTGCAGACGCCTCCCTGCATGATGAAGTCTTCGATCAGGTGGCCGACCTCGTTGTCGACGAAGGCGGTCACCACGGCGGTCTTCAGGCCAAAGCACTTCCGCAGGCCGCGGGCGACGTTGTATTCGCCGCCCCCCTCCCACACCTGAAAGTGCCGCGCCGTACGAATCCGGCCTTCGCCCGGGTCGAGCCGGAGCATGATCTCGCCGAGCGAGACCTCGTCGAACGCGCATGAATTCTTGGGCTTGATCGGCAGTGCCATAAACGGCTCCTTGGCGGGCGCGGGAGGGTGTGGTGGTGACTATTGACGAGTGAACAATGGATTCATGCAAGCCCGAAGCGCGAGCGAGGGTCGGCGATGACGCAGCCCCGGCATTCCCTCGCTAGCGCTTCGGGCTTGGATGGGACGGGGTGAGACACGGTTCATGACTCATCAAGAGACGGTTTTGAGTGTGCTGACGTCAAACGGGGCGACGCCCGACTCGGCGGCGATCTCATTGAGCGCCTCCACCTCGGCCTTTGAAAAGAGCAGACCTCCGGCCGCATCGCTGCGGGCCGCGGCCTGGGCCTCGATCTGTCCCGGCAGCATGCACTGTTCGTTGCCGTGGCCGAGAACATCGGCCAGCACCGCCCTCACGTTGGCCTGCTGGCTGCGGCCGCCGGCAAATGCGCCGCCCGAGATCGCGTCGGGATGGATTACCTGGAAGAAGAAGGCGCAGCTCTGCTTCTCGCCCGCCACTGGCGACCTGCTGCGGATCGTCGGAATCGAGCCGCCAATGAAGCCCGCCACGATCTCGTTGATGAGCGACAGCCCGTAGCCCTTGTGGTCGCCGAACGGGATCAACGACACCGCCTTGTCGGGATCGGTCGTGGGCTTGCCGTCCTTATCCACGGCGGCGTTCGGCGGGAGCGGCTTGCCTTCGCGCTTCAGCTGCTGCACGCGGCCCATCGCGATCACCGACGTTGCCCAGTCAATCACGATCGGAAATCCGACCGCGTCGCTCGTCGGAAATCCCCACGAGTGCGGATTGGTGCCGAGTGTGGGGAACACGCCGCGAAACGGCACCACCTCGGCGAGCGACGCGGTGCAGTTGGTGTAGGCGATGTAGCCCTTCTTCGCGGCCTCCATCACGTATCCACCACCCCACAGGTAATGAAAGGCATTATCGACCGACACCGTGCCGGTGCCGTGCGTGTCGGCCAGCCGCATGCAGGTGTCGATCGCCTCCCAGGCCACGGCCTGGCCGAGCTTCTTGTTGGCGTCCCACACCTCGGCCGCGTCGAACCGGCTGGGCAGCTTTTTGATCGTCGCCTTGGGCACGCACCCGCCCGCCTTCGACCCGAAGAGTTCGTCGAGGTGAATCGCCTTGATGGCATGGTGCGTGCGGATGCCGTGTCGGGTGGCCGCAGTCGCGAGCCTGGCGGCGTGATCGGCCTCGGCGGCGTCGAACCCGCGGTGCTGGTAGGCCGTGCTCACGAGCGATTCGTGTGCGGCCACGGGAAGAACGAAAAACGTTTCCGACATCAGGGCTCAGTGATCCTTTCCTTGGGTCCCTATGGAGCCGTTTGCTCCACAATAGCTCATCGGCCGCTGAGAAATCGTTTCATGCAAGCCCGAAGCGCAAGCGAGGGGCGGAGTGCGTTCAATCGCGGATTTTCCTCGCTTGCGCTTCGGGCTTGGATGAGAAGGTGGGTGACGTATTTCAACCTCACGAGACGACCTTTTTCACCGGGACGGTGGGGTTGACCTGCGCGAGCGGGGGCTCGCCGTGCATCGCCCGGATGAGGTTCGTGACCGCGGCCATCGCCTGCCGCTGCACGCTCTCTTGGGTTCTCGAGCCGATATGCGGCGTGACGACGCAGTTGGGCAGCTTCGTGAGCGGGTGATCGGCCCGGGGCGGCTCCTCGTCGAGCACGTCGGTGCCGTAGCCGCGGACGCGGCCCGACTGGAGCGCGGCGGCCATGTCGGCGGTGTGGACGATCTCGCCCCGGGCGCAGTTCAGGATGATCACGCCCGGTTTCATCTTCGCAATCGTCTCCGCGCGGACGAGATCGCGGGTTTCCGGGGTGAGGTTCGTGTGGAGCGAGATGTAATCGGCCTTGGCAAAGAGGTCGTTGAGCGTCGCGGCTCGCTCGACGCCGTGCTCGGCGGCGAACTTCTCGTCCCAGTAGATGTCGTAGCCGACCGGCCGCATGCCGAAGGCCTTCGCGCGGATGGCCACTTCCTTGCCGATCCGCCCCATGCCCACGATGCCGATCGTCTTCTCCAGCAGCTCGTGGCCGGTCTGCCGCTTCCAGCTGCCCGATCGCGTGGAATCGGTGTGAAACAGCAGGTTTTTCTCCAGGGAGAGCAGCAGCAGGAACGTGTGCTCCGCCACGGTGGTGTGGTTGACGCCGGGCGTGAAGAGCAGCGGGATACCCAGTTCGGTGCAGGCTGGCACGTCGATCTTGTCGACGCCGATGCCGTATTTGCTCAGCACCTTCAGCCGCGGCGTCGCCTTCGCCAGCACGGCACGGCTGATCACGTCATCGCCGCAGATGTAGCCGTCGACTTCACCGACCGCGGAGAGCGTGTCGGCCTCGGAGAGCGGCCCGCGGGCGGTGACGAGCTCCCAGCCCGTCGCTGCAAGCGCCGCATGATGTTCGCCCGGTGTGTCCTGAAACGAGGTGGTCGTGAGCAGAATGCGCGGTTTCATCGGTGGTCCCGTGGTTCCGTCGGTCGTGCGAACGAGAAACTACCGCCCGCGGCAGAAAACCGCAATCAACACAGCTGCAGCGGCCGTTGGCACCGTCCGTCAAAAAAGCGATACTTCGCTCCCTGTCTTCCGCACAATCCCGTCCCGGTCGCTTCCGAGAAAGGCACCTCCGCTATGCCCAAGCCGATCCGGATTCTCGTCGCGGGCTGCGGGCACATGGGGACGTCGCACGCGAAGGCCTACCACGCGCTGCCGGAGTTCGAGATCGTCGGCGTCGTGGCACGCGGCGAGGCCTCCCGCCGCCAACTGCTCTCGGCCGTGGGCGCCGAGTATCCCCAATTCACCGACTTTGAAGAGGCCCTCGTCGCCACGAAGCCCGACGCCATCTCGATCAACACCTACCCCGACACCCACGCCGCCTACGCCAAGCGGGCCTTCGCAGCCGGGTGCCACGTGTTTCTCGAGAAGCCGGTGGCGGTGACGGTGGCCGAGGCCGAGGAGGTGGTCGCCGCGGCGAAGGCGGCCCGCAAGAAGCTGGTCGTGGGCTACATCCTGCGGGTGCATCCCACGTGGGCCAAGTTCGTCGAGACGGCCCGCACGCTCGGCAAGCCGCTCGTGATGCGGATGAACCTCAACCAACAGTCTTCGGGCGATATGTGGAAGACGCACAAGTCTCTGATGGACTCGATGTCGCCGATCTCGACTGCGGCGTGCACTACGTCGACATCATGTGCCTGATGACGCAGTCGCGGCCCGTCCGGGTCAGCGCGATCGACGCGAGGCTCTCGGAGGAACTCAAGCCCGGGATGTACAACTACGGCCAGTTGCAGGTGACCTTCGCCGACGGCTCTGTCGGCTGGTACGAGGCGGGCTGGGGCCCGATGATGAGCGATGTCGCCTACTTCGTGAAGGACGTCGTCGGCCCGAAGGGCTGCGTGAGCATCGCCGGCGTGAAGGATGGCGACACCGCGAGCGACGATGTGGAAGGGCACACGAAGGCCTCGCTGCTCCGGCTCCACCACGGCGAGCTCAAGCCCGACGGCACGTTCGCGAAGGCCGACGAAACCATCGACTGCGCCAACGAGCGCGACCACGACGGCCTCTGCCTGCTCGAGCAGAAGGTCTTTCTCGACGCGATTCAAAACGATCGCGACCTCTCCGACCACATGGCAGACGCGGTCAACAGCCTGCGGATCGTGCTGGCCGCAGACGAAGCCTTCCGCACCGGCCGCACGATCGAACTGCCGGTCTAATGGCGTACGTCGGGCTCGAGCGGCCATCTTTGCCGCGGGTGCCTCCAATACCGTCATGTGATCCCCCGGAGCCTGCATGCGTTTCGCCGTCGTTCTTGCGCGGACACCACCCATCTGCTAAACAAGGGTCGCGATCGCTTCTACAGCGGGTGGCAAGATGCCAGACGACGACATTCCATACGAACGCCCGCACGTCCTTGTGATGGTGGAAACGTCGATCGCCTACGGCCGGGGCATCCTCGCCGGCATCACCAACTGGCTCCGCACGCATCGCCGCTGGAGCATGTACCTCGAGCAGCACGAATTGTTCGCCTCTCCTCCCGCGTGGCTGGCCGACTGGCGGGGCGATGGCGTGGTCTGCCGCGTCACCAATCCTGAAGTCGCGAAGATTCTCGCCCGCGGTGGCATGCCGGTCATCGACCTGAACGATCTGCACGACGACCTCGGCTTCGTGCACATCTGGAGCGACCATCGGGCGATCGGCCGCATGGCCGCGGAGCATCTCATCGACCGCGGATTTCCGCTGCTCGCCTTCTGCGGATTCTCCGACCAGCGATGGAGCCGCCTGCGGCTGGATGGCTTCCGCGATCGTGCACACGCGGCCGGGCTGCAGGTGGCCGTCTTCGAATCGGACTGGCTCGGGCCCGGAGCGCCCGAATGGGAGGCGTGTCAGGAGCGGCTCAAGACATGGCTCCGCAGTTTCACGCCTCCCTTTGCCGTGATGGCCTGCAACGACCTTCGCGGCCAGCAGGTGCTCGATGCGGCACGTCGGGCCGGGCTCGCGGTGCCCGAGGAAGTGGGCGTTGTCGGCGTCGACGACGATGCATTGCTCTGCGATCTGTGCGACCCGCCGCTGTCGAGCGTCCGGCCCAACCCGGAGGAGGTCGGCTATCTCGCAGCACAACACCTCGACGCGATGATGGCGCGGCGCCGGGCCGGCCAGCCGCCAGCCGCGGAGCGATCGCCGCGGGAATTCCTCGTGCCACCGCTGAGCGTCACGGTTCGGCAGAGCAGCGACATCCTGGCGATCGCCGATCCAGACCTGGCCGCCGTGCTGCGGCTGATCCGTGAGTGTGCCTGTGACGGCCTCACGATTCGCACCATCGTCAAGAACTCAGGCATGTCGCGAACGCGGCTCGAACGACGGTTTCGCGACGCCCTCGGTCGCACGCTCCAGGAGGAGATTCGCGGCGTGCAGATGAAGCGTGCTCGGCAGTTGCTCGCCGAGACCGATCTGTCGCTCGAGAAGATCGCGCCGCTGGTCGGCTTTTCGCAGGCCAGCTACCTGAGCCACGCGTTTAAGCGGGAGGTTGGCGAGTCGCCCCGCGACTACCGCCGTCGGGCGCAGGCCGGTGATCGCTCACCATGAGAAGCCGGCCGCCCGCAGATGCGCAAGGCTGCGGGCAATCCCATCCCGCGTATCTCCGAGCGGCTCATACTCGATGAGATAGGTGCCGGCGTAGCCCGTCTTCGGCAGGAGTTCGGCCCAGTCGATGCCGTCTTTGGGATCGCCCACCGCGGCGGCCGTCCAGCCTTCGCCCGTCCGCAGCCAGTCCTTCAAATGGCAGTAGGTGATCCGGCCGGCGAGGAGGTCGACGGCATAGCGGTCGTCGCCGGGCTCGGCGGCGCGGATGTTGCCCGGATCGTAGTTGAAGCCGATCCGACCTGGGAGTTCGGCCAGCAGCCGTTTCAGACCGTCACGATGCGTCGTCGTCGTGTGGATGTGCGCGGCCGAGCCGTCCGCGTTCCAGCGGACCGCGCCGTGGGTCTCGATCGCCATCGCGAGACCGAGTGTCTCGAGTTCGCGGTCGCAGGCGACGAGCGCCGAAATGAGCCGCCCCCAGATCGCCTCCGTCATCTCGGCATAGGGCGTGAACCCGGCGAAGAACCGCACCTGCCTGGCGCCACAGGCCGCCGCCGCCCGCGACTGCGCGATCGCCTTCTTCACCGCCGCGTCGTGGGCAGCGGCATCAGACAGCGTGAAATCATTTTCGATGCAGCAGCCGGGCGTGGCGATCCCACTTGTCTGGGCGATGCCGCGAAACGCCTCGATGTCGGCCGGCGAAGGTTCCTCGGGCAGCCGACCGGTCTGGCCGCCGCCGATGCCGAATTCGAGCTCGTCGAAGCCATATTCGGCCGCGATCTCGAAGTGCTCCCGCATCGGAAGATTGCGGAAGCCCCATTCGCCGCAGCCGAGTTTGAGCGGCCGTGGTGAGCGAATGGGAGCAGCGGAGCGCCCCATGGTCGTGGCGGCGGCGGTCGTCATGCGATGACTCCTGTGATCGGGTGGGCCGGCTGCACGCCGGTGAGTTTCTGGTCGAGTCCGTTGTAGAAGTAGGTGAGCCTTTCGTGCTCCAAGCCCATGAGGTGCAAGATGGTGGCGTGCAGGTCGCGAATATGGTGCCGGTTCTCCACCGCCTCGTGGCCGAGGTCGTCGGTCTCGCCGTAGCTGACTCCCTTTTTGACACCGCCGCCCGCCAGCCAGTACGTAAAGCCTTTCGGGTTGTGGTCGCGGCCATTGGCGCCTTGGCTGACCGGCTGGCGGCCGAACTCGCCCCCCCAGACGACAAGCGTGCTGTCGAGCAGCCCGCGGGCCTTGAGATCGCCGAGCAACGCGCCGATCGGCTTGTCGACCTCCGGACAGTGGATGGCGAGGTTTTCCTCCATGCCGTGGTGGGCGTCCCAGTTCTGCTGCTGATGGCCACCGCCGGAGTAGATCTGCACGAATCGCACGCCACGTTCCACCAGCCGTCGCGCCACCAGGCATTGACGACCGAACGTCGCGGGGCCGATCGCGAGCGGGTGGTTTCCCGTGCCGCCGAGCGGATGATGGCTCTGCTTGTCGTAGAGCCCGTAGGCCTCGAGCGTGCGGTCGTCCTCGTCGGAGAGGTCGAGCAGTTCGGGGGCGCTCGACTGCAGTTGGAAGGCCAGTTCGTAGCTCGCGATCCGGGCCTGCAGTTCCGACATCCCCGGCCGCTCGGAGGCGTGGAGCCGGTTGAGCGACGCGAGCGTGTCGACCGCGTCGCGTTGCATCACGCGGGTCACGCCGGCGGGGGCGTCGAGCGCGAGAATGGGCTCACCGGTCGAGCGGAACACGGTTCCCTGATAGGCGGCCGGCATGAAACCGCTGGCCCAATTGGCGGCGCCGGGGATCGGCCCACCACGGGGATCGAGCATCACGACGAACGCGGGGAGATTTTCATTGACGCTTCCCAGACCGTAGCCGAGCCAGCTGCCGAGCGACGGGTAGCCCTGCAGGATTCTCCCGGTGTTCATCTGGAGGTTCGCGGAGCCGTGGGCGAACGAATCGGCGTAGAGGCTCTTGATCACCGCCAATTCGTCCATGTGCCGGGCGATGTGTGGAAATGCGTCGGAGCACCAGAGCCCCGACTCGCCGTGCTGCGTGAACTTCCGCTTCGAGCCCAGGATCTTTTGTTTTTGAATGCTCCGTCGGCGTATCTCGATCTCGAGTTCCTCGCCGTCCCGCTTCTGCAGCTCGGGCTTATAGTCGAAGGTGTCCATCTGCGACGGACCGCCATACATATAAAGGAAGATGCAGGCTTTCGCCTTCGTCGGATGATGCGGCAGCTTCACGGCGAGCGGGCCTGCCTGCGTGGGAGGCGCGATGGCCGCGGCACCGGCGGACGGGATCAAGCCGTCACGGGCCAGCAAGCTCGAGAGCGCGAGGCCCGTGAAGCCGGCGCCTGTCTCCCAGATAAATTCGCGCCGCGTGCCGCAGCAGCCCGCGTGAGCATGATCAGTCGACATAGGAAAACTCATTGAGGTTGAGGATCACGAGGCAGAGATCCCGCTCGGCTCTCGCCGCGGCCTCGGCGGGGGCTGGCGGTTGCGCGGGATCGACCTGCAGGAGGTCGCCTCCGGCGGGCTTCACGAACACGTTGCGGGCATCGAGGCCGGCCCCCCAGGTCCGCAGGCCGACGTGACCTGGCCGTGCGAGCGGCTCGGGATCGTCGGCGGCAAGCAGCGGAGCCGGCTCGTGGGCGAGCGTCGCCGTGAGTCGGCCGCCGCTGATTTCGATTTTTGCATGCACCCAGGAATCGGGGGCGAGCTCCCGCTTCACGGTCGCGAGCACGGTGCTGCCCTTGGACGTCGCCTTCCGCAGCTCGATCGTCTTGAGCGGCGGAATGAATGCCAGCTCGTAGCCGGTGAACCGATGCGCGAGCGTGTCGCCCTCGGGAAGGCCGCGGATGACGACCGTTGCAAGCTCCGTCGCGCCGCGGATGAACAGTTCAGCCTCCACGACGCCGTCGGTGAACTGCCCCGGTGCGGTGAAGCCGGGCGGCACCTGCACCTCCGCAGCCGGCGACCAGAATGCAAACGGCCCTGTCGCGGTGTCGAGATTCCTGATCCCCTCATAGCCGCCTCCCCACGCGCCTCCGCCCACGAGCCAGCCGGCGGGCGAAACGGCCAGTATCTGCTCGGCTTGGAGTTTTACCCGGTATTCGGCCACGAGCGCCGATGGCACGAGCGGCACGAGCGACACCGGATCCGGCGTG
>CAYSPN010000116.1:0-1986 GCA_964432895.1 uncultured Candidatus Kuenenia sp. | reverse complement strand
GAGGCGCTCGCGGCACAGGGCACGGCGCCGACCGCCGGGCTCCGAAGCCTCTGGGAACGGTGCCGGTCGCTGCGCAACGATTTGGAACTGGAAGGCGCGGATGTGAGCGGTATCTCGCTCGCTCCCCTCAAGAATGCCAATGCGAAGACTGCCAATGCGAAGGCTTCAGCGGCCAAGACCACGACGGGAAAACCGGCCGGCAAGGGCATGGATGCCGCGTCGCCGGCTGCCGGAGCTGCCAAACCCGTCGCGGCCAAACCAGCCCCGAAGCCCGCCCTGACGTTCACGGCACAGGTGGCGCCGATCCTCTCTCGCCACTGCGGCGGCTGCCACATCGCCGGCCGCAAGGGCGGCTTTCAGATGGTGTCCTACGCGGGCCTGATGAAGACGGGCATGGTGCAGCCGGGCGCTGGAGAGTCGAGTCGGCTTGTCGAGACGATTCTCAGCGGCGACATGCCGCGAGGGGGCGGCAAGGTGTCGCCAGAGGACGTCGGCGTGCTGATGAAGTGGATCGATGCCGGCGCACCGTTCGACGGTCCTGATCCGAATGCCCCGATCGATGCGATGGCGAGGCAGGCCACGGCCCCGCCCCCCGCCGTCGAGCCGACGAAGCCGATCGTGGCGGTGAAGCTCAGGCCGGGCGAGGTGTCGTTTGCGGCGGATGTTGCGCCAGTGCTGGTCGCGCAGTGTATGGGCTGTCACGACGCCATGCAGCCGGAGGCGAACCTCAGCATGGTGACGCTCGAACGGCTGCTTCGCGGCGGACGCGGTGGCAGCCCGATCGTCGCGGGCAAGGGGGGCGACAGCCTGCTGATCAAGAAGATCAAGGGGGCCGGGATCGAGGGGCAGCGGATGCCGCTCGGCAAGCCGCCGCTGGCCGACGATGTGATCGCGACCATCCAAAAATGGATCGACCAAGGCGCGAAGCTCGATCTGCTCACGCCCAAGACCGAGTTGGAAACCCTCGCCGCGGCCGGCCGGTCCCAGAAATTTTCCCACGACGATCTGAAGAAGGTGCGTTTTCAGGAAGGGAACAGCCTTTGGAATCGGGCGATCTCCGACGAGAAGCCGGTGGTGATCGAACGCGGCGACGTGTTGGTGCTGGGCAATCTTTCTGCCGCGAAGACGGAGCAACTCGCCGATACGGTCGAAACGGTGGAAGCCCGGCTCCGGGAGGAGATCATGGGAGAGAAGCGACCGCTGATCAAAGGCGGCATCGTTGTCTACGGCTTCGCCAAGAGCTACGACCTGTCGAGCTTCTGGGAGTCCGCGTTTTCCGACGAACGTCCCAAGGGCGTCACGGCGGGAGCCGGTGTCCTGGGGGACGTGGTCTACGCGGCGGTCGTCCCGCCGGCGGGCGGCAAGTCTTCCGGAGGAAAAACCGATGCCGACGCCAATGCCAGCGTGCTCCTCGCCGAACAGATGACCACGGCGGCCCTGGTCGGTCGGGGCGTGCCGGCCTGGTTTGCCAAAGGGGCTGGCCGGGCGGTCGCGATGAAATTCGAACCAAAGGCAGATCTCGTAGAGACCTGGCGGCGTGATCTGCCGGCGGCGGTGCAACGGTGCGGCTCACCGGCTGACTTCTTCGCCGGCCATGGCGATCCGGTGGCGATGGCCACGGTGGGAGGCGGCTTCATCGGCGCGATCATGCCGAGTGTCAGCCGGCTGGAATCTCTCGTCGGGCAGCTCGACGCCGGCACGCCCTTCGACCAGGCGTTCGCCAGCGTGTTTCGTGGCCAGCCGCAGCCGCTCTTCGAAGCATGGGCCGCCCAGCAGGCCGCCCGCGGCCCGCGACGGTAGGTCACAGGAAGCAGGGACGCAAGCCGTCCTCTTCTCATGCAAGCCCGACGCGCGAGCGAGGGAATCCGTGCCGCGTGCCCGGGGCCGCCAGCAGTACCCTTGCTTGCGCTGCGGGCTTGGATGAATGCGTGGTCCATGCAAGCCCGACGTGCGAGCGAGGGAATCTGTGCCGCGTGCAGAAAAGCA
>CAYSPN010000115.1:0-2793 GCA_964432895.1 uncultured Candidatus Kuenenia sp. | reverse complement strand
CGCGGCCTCGCCAGCGATGGCGGCGGGGACAAGCGTCCGCAGCCCGAGTCGGACGGTCGTGCGCATCGGTATGCCGAGTGCCGTCCGTACGGCGATCCTCTCGGCGGCACCGACCGCCGCGTTTGCGAAGAGCCTGCGGGCCGAGACCACTGCCGCCACCCGCGCCGCCGCACCGCTGATCCTCGCCAGCACGATGTCGACCTGACGGCTCGCTCGCTCGCCGGTCGCACACCAGGTGGCGAAGTGTTCGCAGTTGTCGACCACCGGGCAGTAGCCCTCTCTCCCGACGTGGTCGAGCGCCCGTGCGACAATCTCGTCAGCCGGATACACGGCGGGCGGTTCGGTCGTCACGAGCACCGTGCCGCCGCCGGAGAATTCCACCCGGCTCGTGCGCTCCACCCGGCCGCCCGCCAGCGGGCTTCGGAAATCGTCCGGCCGCGCATGCACGACCGTACCGTCACCGATGTCGATGCCGTGGTGCATGTACACCACGGTCGAACCGGCCAGCCGTCGTTCCACCCGAAGGCGATCGCCACGTCCCATCTGTCGGAGGTCTCCTCTGTCCCTCCTGCTACGCGGCTGGATCGACGTGGGTTCGCCGCACCGATGACAGACCGCTCACATTGTGAGGATTGTATGCGTTTTTTCCGGCTGCTTGTATCGGTGGGAATGGACTCGTAGCTTCAACCTCCGGTCCCGATCCCGTTCCACTTCAGCGCAGGAAGCATCGTTCATGGAAAGCATGGAACTGTTCAGCACCCTTGGCGCCGGGCAGCTCTTCCTGCTGCTGATCGCCCTGGCGATCGCCTTTGGATTCGAGGTCATCAACGGCTTCCACGACACGGCCAACGCTGTGGCCACCGTCATCTACACCAAGTCGATGAAGCCGACGCCCGCCGTGATCTGGTCGGGGCTCTGGAACTTCATCGGCGTGCACGCCGGTGGCATCGGCGTTGCCTTCAGCATCGTGCACCTGTTGCCGGTCGACCTGCTGGTCAACATCAAAACCGGCCGCGGCCTGGCGATGGTGCTCTCGCTGCTGGGCGCTGCCATCATCTGGAATTTTGCCACCTGGTACCGGGGCCTGCCCGCCTCCAGTTCCCATTCGCTGATCGGCTCGATCATGGGTGTAGGGATGATGAATGCCCTCATGGAGCATGGCTCGATGGCCCGCGGCATCAACTGGCACAAGGCCTCCGAGGTCGGGATGGCCCTGCTCCTCTCCCCGGCCATCGGCTTCGGCCTGGCCGCGGCGCTGCTCCTGATCAGCAAAAAGCTGATTCCGGCCAAGGAGCTCTACGAGCCGCCCCACGGCGACCGCCCGCCGCCCTGGTGGATTCGGGCGCTCTTGATCGGCACCTGCACCGGCGTGAGCTTTGCCCACGGCTCCAACGATGGCCAGAAGGGGATGGGCCTGATCATGCTCGTGCTGATCGGGATCGTGCCGGCCGCCTACGCGCTCAACATGAACTCTTCGACAGCCGATCTCACGGCCACCGTAGCGGCGGCTCAGAAGCTCGAGGCCGAACTTGCCGATCCGCAACTGTCGGGCATGATGACCGCGCTCAAGGACCAGCACCTCGCCGAATCGAAAGTCGAGCGGCTGTCTCGGAGCGACATCGTATCGGCTTCCGAAGTGATTGAGTCGACGCTTGTGGACGACGTGCTCAACCCGTATCCGGCAAACGATGTCGTGCTGGCCACGCTCGACCCGCTTCCGCTGGTGAAGGGTGTGTTGGAAAGCCTCGAGGGCCGCACGAGCTTCGAGGATCTGCATCCTGATGAACGGTGGCAGTTGCGAACCCGGCTCGTGGAACTGGGGGCCTCGGTCCGCACGCTCTTGCGGCAGTTTGGTGACAACATGGCCGAGGACCGTCGCAAGGTGCTCAAAAGTCTGGCCGGCCAGCTGGCGAAGCCGGTGGAATACGTGCCGGAGTGGGTTGTGATGGGCGTGGCCCTCTGCCTGGGCATCGGCACGATGTTCGGGTGGGAGCGGATCGTGAAGACGGTCGGCGAGAAGATCGGCAAGACGCACCTCACCTACGCTCAAGGGGGCGCGGCCGAACTGGTCGCCGCCACGACGATCGCGATGGCCGACCATCTCGGCATGCCGGTGAGCACCACGCACGTGCTCTCCAGCGGCGTGGCGGGCACGATGTGGGCCAACAAGTCGGGCATCCAGGCGGAGACGGTCCGCGAGATTGCGCTGGCCTGGATCCTCACGCTGCCTGTGGCGATGGCCCTCTCGGGCGGCCTCTACTGGCTGGCGACCTGGTTCGTGGGCTAGGTCACGCTTTACGGAGCGGCTAGGGTGTCGCTATGCCGTATTGGTTCGCCGGCTGCGGCATGCTCGTCGCCGGCGGATTTTGACGTCGCATGCTCTATGGGCATGGTGAGTCAACTCGCGCAGTCAAAATTCACCGGCTCCTGCGCGTGCCTCCGACCGGCTCCTCATGCGCAACCCGAGAAGTCTTCGCAACGAATCGGGGAATCCGTGAGGGGCTGCCCATGTCCCGAGAGCCGGCGTTGCTGACCAGCGTAGGCAGGATGCCGGAGCGCAGTCAGCATCGAGTGAGCGAAGGCAGGATACGAAAGCGAACGTCCGGCGACGGGGCATGGGCAGCCCCAAACCGCGCGGCGATATCAGCCTCTGCTGCGTTGGCGGAAATACTTGAGGCCCGGCACGAAGAAACAGATGCCGCTCACGACGCCGAAGATGACGTGCGACACATCGCGGGCCACGCACATCACAAGTGCCGTGGCAAAGAGCACGGCCGCCTGAATATAGAAGGC
>CAYSPN010000114.1:0-2088 GCA_964432895.1 uncultured Candidatus Kuenenia sp. | reverse complement strand
CGCCGACTGCACGGCCGGCAGCAGCAGTCCCACGAGCGTGCCGATGATCGCGATGACGACCAAAAGCTCGACGAGCGTAAAACCATGTCGATCAGAACGGTGTCGCATACAGCACCTGGTGGCAGCCTGTGGCTTCGAAGGGATCACGGCGACGCGACGCGTCAGAAAGTTCCCGCTACACCCTTCTCTGAAAACCTACACCCCTCGTCAGGACGTCGCCATACAACGAACGTGCTAGATGCCATTTGGCTAGAAGCGATTTGGTCCTACAACGAACGTATTATTCCGCTGGTGGAATCGGCGTGGTACACCCGATGGAGCCTCGAGCCGAGCGCTCTCACCGCCCGCCCCGCCTTCGGAGTCCCGCCATGGCCAGCCGCCGCCAGTTCCTCCGTGCCGCCGGCGTGACCATTGCATTGCCGTGGCTCGAATCGGCCGCCCGAGGAGCGGCGGCCGCGAGCATGCCACCCAAGCGGATGCTCTGCATCATGGCCGATATGGGCGTGCTGCCGGGTAACTTCTTCCCGCAGACCGCCGGCCCCGGCTACGAATCGACGCCCTACCTCGACATCCTTTCGGCCCACCGCAGCCGGATGACCGTCTTCAGCGGCCTCTCGCATCTGGACAACTCCGACGGCCACCGCTCCACCCGGACCTTCCTGAGCGGCGCCCCGCAGCCCACGGCGAGCAACTTCAAGAACACGATCTCCATCGACCAACTGGTCGCCGAGCAGATCGGCAGCCAGACGCGGTTTCCCTCGCTCCCCCTGCTCGTCGGCACGATCGGCACCGGCACGCCGTCGATCCTCCGCAGCGGCGTGGAGATGCCGATGATCGGAAGCCCCGCGGCGGTCTATCGCAAGCTCTTCGTGCAGGGCTCCCCGGCCGAGACGGAGCAGCGGGTCGCCGAGCTGAAGAGCGGCAAGAGCATCCTCGACTTCGTCCGCGACGAGGCCCGCGGCCTGGGGCGGCGGGCCGGCGGCCGCGACCGCGAGCGGATCGAACAGTTCTTCGGTTCGATCCGCGACGTGGAGCAATCGCTGGTCGAGGGCGAGGCCTGGGAGCGGCGGCCGAAGCCGGCCGTCGAGATAGCGGAACCCGCTGACGTCAAGAACGAGGAGATGGAACAGGCCACGAACCTGATGTACGACATGGCCCGGCTCGCGCTCCAGACAGACAGCACCCGCGTCGTGACGGTCTGCCTGGGCCAGATCTACGTGCGGCCGAACATGGATGGCATCACCGACCAGATCCATGGACTCACCCACCACGGCGGCGACGAGGCGAAGATCGCCCAGTTGAAGATGATCGAGACGATGCTCTTCCGATCGCTCGACCGGCTGCTCGGGTCGATGCAGGGGATCGCGGAGCCCGGTGGCTCGCTCCTCGACCATACGACCGTGCTCTATGGCTCAAACCTCTCCGACGCCAACAAGCACGACTCCCGGAATCTGCCCATCATCCTCGCCGGCGGCGGCTTCCACCATGGCCAGTATCTGAAGTTCAAGGAGCAGACGCCGCTGGCCAATCTCTACACCTCGATGCTGCAGCGGATGGGGTTCGAGGTGGATGCGTTCTCGCTGGGCACCGGCCGGCTCGCCGGCCTGGAGTGGGCGTGATGAAGCGACCGAGGCTTGTCGCCACGGTGATCGGGTTGCGCATGTCGGCCAGGTTGCTCGCGTTGCCCACGTTTGCCACGTTGCTGGTTTTTGTTTGTGCGGTGACCGGCGGCGCCGCCTCCGCGGATCTGGTCGGCAACCGGCGGGCTTTTCTGACGGCGCATTGCGGCGAGTGTCATGCCGACGGCGGCTCCGAAGGCGGCTTCGCCATCGAGTCGCTTGGCGACGACTTCGGACACCGGCAGACCGTCGAACGCTGGACCCGGATCCACGACCGCGTGACCCGTGGCGAGATGCCACCGCCGCGCGAGGGCCGTCCGATTCCTGCGCCCGACCGGCGGGCCTTTCTCGAGGGACTCGATACCCGGCTCCTCGCCGCCGATATCGCGGCCCGGGCCGGCGACGGCCGAGCGGCGATCCGCCGTCTCTCCCGCGCGGAATATGAACACGCGATCCAAGACCTGCTGGC
>CAYSPN010000113.1:0-1798 GCA_964432895.1 uncultured Candidatus Kuenenia sp. | reverse complement strand
GAGTCGAGCAGATTTCCCTCGCTGCCGATCGTGGTGATCATCGAAGTGATGATCTCCTCGCGAATGGCATCGAGCGGCGGGTTGGTGACCTGCGCGAAGAGCTGCTTGAAGTAGTTGGCGAGCAACTGCGGTCGGTCGGAGAGCACGGCCAACGGCGTGTCGTTGCCCATCGAGCCGATCGGCTCGGCACCGTCGGTGGCCATCGGTGCGATGATCACCTTGAGGTCTTCGAGCGTGTAGCCGTGGGCCCGCTGCAGTTCGAGCAGGCTCGACGGCTCGTCCGCCACGCCCGCCGCCCGCCAGGGGTCCATGGCATGGGCCGCGGCGTTGCCATTCGAAGCTCCTAGCAGTTCCTCGGGCAGCACGGCCCGCGACTTCGTCACGTCGGCCACGTTCGCCGGATCGGCAATCTGATCGAGCCGCACCTGCTGGGCAGCGATCCATTCCCGCCACGGCTTCGCGCTGGCGAGCTTCCGCTTGATCTCGTCATCCTCGACGATTCGTCCTTCCTTGGTGTCAACCAAGAACATGCGGCCCGGACGCAGCCGGCCCTTGCGGACCACCTCGCCCGCCGGCAGTTGCAGCACACCTGCTTCGCTCGCCATCACGACGAGCCCGTCCTTCATCTGCCACCAGCGGCCCGGCCGCAGGCCGTTGCGGTCGAGTGTGGCACCGATCCGGGTGCCATCGGTGAAGGCGAGGGCGGCCGGACCGTCCCACGGCTCCATGAGGCAGGCTTGGAATTCGTAGTAGGCCTTGAGGTCGTCCGCCATGCTCTCGTGGCCGCTCCACGGCTCCGGAATGAGCATGCTCACCGCCTCCTCGATCGGCCGGCCGGCGAGCACGAGCAGCTCCAGCACGTTGTCGAAGGTGGCCGAGTCGCTGCCCCCCTCACGGATCACCGGCTTGATCTTGTCGAGGTCGGGGCCAAACACGGGATGGGCGAGCATGCTTTCCCTCGCGTGCATCCAGTTGATGTTGCCGCGGACGGTGTTGATCTCGCCGTTGTGAGCGATAAAGCGAAAGGGATGGGCGAGGTCCCAGGTCGGGAACGTGTTGGTGCTGTACCGCTGATGGACGAGGGCCAGAGCACTGGTCATCTTCGGGTCGGAGAGGTCGGGGAAATACTTGTCGACCTGATCGGCCAGCAGCAGCCCCTTGTAGACGATCGTCCGCGAGGAAAGTGAGCAGACATAGACGAACGTCTGCTCGGTGAGGCCGAGCTTGCCCAGTTCGATCCCGAACCGCTTCCGCAGCACGAACAGCTTCCACTCGAAGTGGTCACGGGCGGTCTTCTTGCCACGGCCCACGAAGGCCTGCCTTACGACCGGCTCCACCTCGCGTGCGGTGCCGCCGATGAACCGGTTGTCGGTGGGCACGCTCCGCCAGCCGAGGAACTCGAGGCCCTCTTCCGCGCAGAGTTTCTCGAAGAACATCTCTGCCGCCTCGCGGTCGCCGTCGGACGGAGGCAGGAAGACGTTGCCCACGGCCCAGTCGCCCGGCGCCGGCAGCTTGATGCCGGCCTGCGGGGTCACCGCCGTGAAAAACTCCTGCGGCATCTGCATGAGGATGCCGGCCCCGTCGCCCGTGAGCGGATCGCAGCCGCAGGCACCGCGATGCGTCAGGTTCTCCAGCACCTCGAGCCCCTGCCGGACGATCTGGTGGCTCTTCCGCCCGTGCAGGTTGACGACGAAGCCCACGCCGCAGGCGTCGTGCTCGTTGGCGGGATCGTAGAGGCCCTGGGCTGGCGGAAGTCCGTGGGAACGCGTCATTGCGATACTCGAGTGAAGGGAAACTG
>CAYSPN010000112.1:0-3278 GCA_964432895.1 uncultured Candidatus Kuenenia sp. | reverse complement strand
TTCTTGCGGATGAGGATTTCCCGGGCATCGCCGTGCGGTGGTTGCGGGAGGTGGGGCACGATGTGCTCTGGGCAAGGACGAGCATGCCCGGCCAGTCCGACGCCGCGGTGCTGGAGGCTGCCCAGCGAGAATCCCGCGTCGTCCTGACCTGCGACAAGGACTTCGGCGAGCTTGCCTTTCACTGGGGCCTTCCAGCTTCGTGTGGCGTCGTCCTCTTTCGCTTTCCCTCGTCGTCGCCCGAGACGTTTCTCGACCGGGTCAAGGAACTGATGGCAGCTGAGAAGGAGATCGGCTTGAGCGGGACGTTCTGTGTCGTCGAGGCCAATCGCGTGCGGGTTCGGCCACTGAGCGGACGCGCTTGATCACGCACGGGAGGCAAGACGAGACTTCGGCCATGGCGTGCGTCTCGCAGACGGCCCCACGTGCAGTCATCAACCGGCGGTTGTACTACAACCGCAAGCAAAAACGCGTGTTGACAAATAAGGACTTACGGCGAGTCTGCGACCATGCGACGGTCGGGTAGAAATCGCGATTACGCGGCCGAAATCGGGCCTTTTCGAGCGATTTCGAATCGCCTTTAGAAATCCCATGCTCTATCCACCTGAGCTACGGGCGCGTGTGCTTCACTTCCCTATTTTCTACCACGGAGCCGCAGGGAGCGCAAAAGGGGCCGCTGCAGGTAGTGTTTTGCCACGGCATAAGTGGGCGGCTCGTATTCCCTTGCTTGCGCTGCGGGCTTGGATAGGGAGCTGGCTTGGATACATAGTGGTTTCCATGAAAGCCCGAATCGCTTGCCCGCGTTTTCATGACATCCGCGGTAGAATCCGAGATGGACTGTTTGTGTAAGATTCACCTCAGTTACGTGATCGCCGGATCTTCCTTCGAGGAGTAATCATGATGAACTGGCAGGACCGCATCGGTTTTGATCCAGGCATTCTCGGAGGAAAACCGGTCGTCAAGGGCACAAGGCTGGCCGTTGAGAAGATCGTCGAACTCATGGCTACCGGTTGGTCCGAGCAGCAGATCATCGAGAGCTACCCCGGCCTGACACACGATGACATTTCTGCGTGCCTCTTCTACGCAACCGAGATCCTGAAGTCGGAGCGTGTTGTCGCTCTTGCCTCCCCCGAATGACAGCAGGCAGGCATGCAGTTTCTCGCGGATGAGGATTTCCCGGGCATCGCTGTGCGGTGGTTGCGGGAGGCGGGGCATGACGTGCTCTGGGCAAGGACGAGCATGCCAGGCCAGTCGGACGCCGCGGTGCCCGAGGCTGCCCAGCGAGAATCCCGTGTCGTCCTGACCTGCGACAAGGACTTCGGTGAGCCTGCCTTTCGCTGGGGCCTTCCGGCTTCGTGCGGCGTCGTTCTCTTTCGCTTTCCATCATCGTCGCCCGAGGCGTTTCTCGACCGGGTCAAGGAACTCTTGGCGGCCGAGAAGAAGATCGGCTTGAGCGGGACGTTCTGTGTCGTCGAAGCCAATCGCGTGCGGGTTCGGCCACTGGGCGGACGCGCTTGATCGCGCACGGGAGGCAAGACGAGACTTCGGCGATGGCGTGCGAATCGCAGACGGCCCCCAGGACGCAGCTCTTTTCGGCATCTTTTCGGCATGGTCGAGGCTCATTCGTGCTCACCCTCCACATGGGCTTCGCCATCCCTGTCGATTTCCACATGCAGCGTCATCGGGTGACAGCAGACCGGACAGTCCTCGACGTAGTCTTGGTGCGAGCCGGCGGAGATGTCCACTGGCACGACGATCTCTTCGCCACACGAGTCGCAGATGTACGTGGCCTCAAGGTTGGCGGCTGGCCTTTTGCGGCGTCGGTGCGGGCGTTTCTTGGGCATGGCATCCTAAAGTGTACAGCCGACGTGCCCACGCCATCGCGGACGTTCTCGGAGCCGTCGTGATGCCGCCCGAAGAAGTGCCTTCCACCAGCGTTTGTGTTCTCGACATCGGGGCCGTCGAGTGTGCCCGTCACCTCTCCGGCTCCAGCGAACCTCTCCCACCACCCTGGGCGCGTGACACCCGCGGCAGGGGCGCCTAACCCGCCACGACCGACTTCAGGATCAACGCGGCGACGACTGCGATAAAGACCTGCCGGATGAACCCGGAACCGCGCTTGAGTGCGAGCCGCGCGCCCAGATGGCTGCCAACCACGTTTGCCACGGCCATCGGAATCATGAACTGCCACCAGACATGGCCGGCCCAGCCGAAGAGGGCGAGGGCAGCCAGGTTGGTCGTCATGTTGAGCACCTTCGCGCTGGCAACGGCGTGGAGAAAATCGAAGCCGAGCGCCCTGACGAAAAGGAAGATGAAGAAGCTGCCGGTGCCGGGCCCGAAAAAGCCGTCGTAGAGGCCGAGCAGAAGCGAGATCACCGATGCCAGGATCGCTTCCGTCGTCGCGGTGTATTTTGGTGCATGCGTTTGGCCGAGGTTCTTCGACAAGAGCGTGTAGACGAGCGCGAGCGACAGCATCACCGGCAGCAGGCTGCGAAGCCAGTCGGCGGAGACCAGGGTCACGAGCCAGGCCCCCGCAAAGCCGCCGATGACCGCGGCGAGACAGGCGGGGAGGAGCGTGCGCCACGGGAGCCGCACATGTCGCGAGTAGTCGGCGGCGGCCCAGGCCGTGCCCCACACCATGGCGGCCTTGCTGGTGCCAAACAGGGTGGCGGGAGAGGCGGTGGGGAAGACGCTGAAGAGGACGGGGATGGAGATCAGCCCACCGCCGCCGGCGATCGCGTTCACGAACCCGGCCACGAGGGAGGCGATGGTGACGGTGGCCAGTTCGAGCATGGGTGTGTCATAAGGCAGTGCATGAGTTCTTGCCAGCCTGGCCTGGTGAGCGGCGTTGGTCGTAGTGTCGAGCCTCACACCCTTCGCTTGATGAGGACTCCTCCGCTGATTTGACCCCAGTCGCGGCCGCCTGTTAGTGTCGGACGAATGGAAGCGTCTTCACGAGCGACCGCCGCTACCACGGGGCCTGCTGCCGGCACGCCGGCCCCCGTTCGCGCCGATGCCCCCCCCGCAGCCTCCGTGGCCACCGGTGACGCCACCGTCATCTCTGGTCGGCCGTCCGCAGCCGGCAAATCGGCCGCCACGGCTGAGATCGGACGGATGCTCGAGGGACACTCCCTCGGCCCCTACCGTCTCGACCAGTTCGTCGGCGGCGGCGGCATGGGCGCCGTCTTCCGCGCCCTCGATACCACCCTCGACCGGGTCGTCGCCGTCAAGGTTCTCTCGCGGCAACAGTCGAACGACGAGGAGATGCTCAAGCGGTTTCG
>CAYSPN010000111.1:0-24349 GCA_964432895.1 uncultured Candidatus Kuenenia sp. | reverse complement strand
GATTCGAAGCTCAAGACCGACTTCCTCGCTGACCTCTCCCAGGCCATGGTCGTGGCCCGCAAGAGCCTCTCCGACCAGCATGGCGCGATCACGATGCGGCGGCTCAACCGTCGCGAGTATGCCAACACGCTCAAGGACCTGCTGGGAGCAGAGATCAACGTCACCGAACTGCCGAGCGACACCGGCCCGGGCGGCTTTGATACGGTGGGCTCAAACCTCTTCATGTCGGCCAACCAGTTCGATCAATACCGCGCTCTGGGCCGCGAGGCGATCGAGGAGGCCTTTGCCCGGCATGCCGGCGTGGCTGGCACAGAGAAACTGCGGATCGAGGGGGAGGAGCTCTCGGCGGATCTGAAGAAGCAGGAGGCCGAAGCGGCCGACGCCGAGAGGCGAGCCAAGGAGTGGATCGCCAAGGTGGAGGAGGCGGCGGCGCGACCGGAGAACGCCGAAATCGTCGCGACCCTCAAGAAGGAGTCGAAGAACGATGCCGAATTTCGTCGCAGTTGGCGGAAGATCGCCGGAGCACCCCCGCCCGAGGACTTCGGCTTCAAGACGGTCGAGAATAACGCCGACAAGGCGAACGGCGCGCTGGTCCGCTCGACCGACTATTTCTCCGCCTACAGGGAAAAGTTCTTCGCGATGCCCGCCCTCGACACGGGCACCTATCTCACCATCCACACGCTCAGCCAACAGCTCACGCTGATGGCGCCCTGGCACTGGCCTCCGGGAGATTTTATCGCGCGGGTGCGTGTGGCGGCGCTGGCCGACAGTCCGACGGACCGTCGGTTTATCGAGTTCGGACATGATCCGCGGATCGGCAAGGCGATTCATACCCATGAGGTGACCGGCACCATGGACGCCCCGCAGGTGATCGAGTTTCCCTTCACACTCAGCCGCGCGACAGACAACCACGACACCCGAGCCAAACGGACGCTCTTTGTGCGGGAGAAGGGCACGAGCGACCACTACCTCCAAACACGGATCAAGTTCAACGCAGGAAAGGCCCGCAACAAGGTCGGTCCCGAGCTCGTCCTCTGGGTCGACTGGCTGGAGATCGAGCGGGCGCCCGCTGCCAACCGGCAGACTCCGCCCGGCATCGCTGCCCTCAGTATCCCGCTCGACGACAAGTCGCCGGAACCTTCCGCGAGCGACCTGCGGACGGGTATCGAGCGGTTTGCCGCCGAGGCCTTCCGCGGCGAGCCAGTGCCGCCGGCCTTTGTCGACAAGCTGCTCAGCATCTACGACCTCCGTCGAAAGGCCGGCAACAAGCATGCGGCGGCATTGAAGGAGACACTGTCGCTCGTGCTCGCGTCGCCGGGGTTTCTCTACCTCGCCGAGCCCTCCAACGACGCAACACGGCGGCCGCTCACCGCGGACGAACTCGCGATGCGGCTTTCCTATTTCCTCTGGGGCAGCCCGCCCGACGAGACGCTCCGCGAACTGGCCCGAACGGGTGAACTCTCGAAACCCGCGGTCTTGGCGGCTCAGACCGACCGGCTGCTCGACGACCCGCGATCGGCAGGCTTCATCCGGCCGTTCATCCATCAGTGGCTGGTCCTCGATCGGCTCGATTTCTTCGAGTTCAACCGCGACCGCTACCCACGGTTCGACCACGCCACGAAGCAGTCGGCCCGGAACGAGGTCTACGAGACCTTCGCCCATCTGGTCCGCGGCAACGGAAGCCTCTCCGACCTACTCCAGTCCGATTACGTGATCATCGATGATGTGCTGGCCGACTACTACGGCCTGCCGCATCCCGCAGAGCCAGGCTTCCAGAAGGTGTCGCTGCCGAAGGACTCGCCTCGGGGCGGCCTGCTCGGCATGGCCGCCATCTTGGCGATGGGAAGCAACGGCGATGCCACGAGCCCGGTGGAACGCGGCGCCTGGGTGCTCCGGAAGATGCTCGATGATCCGCCGCCCCCGCCGCCGGCGAACGTTCCGAGCAGCACGCGGCTGGCGGGCAAGACGCTCACGCCCCGCGAACGATTGAAGATGCATCAGGACGAGCCACAGTGCGCCAGCTGCCATCGATCGATCGACCCGCTCGGCTTTGGCCTCGAGAATTTCGACGCCGTCGGACAGTGGCGAACGGAAGACAGCTACCAGGCGATCGACGCGGAGGGTAAGCCCGATCCCAAGCAGCCGAAGAAGACCTGGGCGGTCGATCCCTCGGCAGAGTTTTACGGTGGCCCGTCGTTCAAGAGTTTCACCGAGATGCGTGCGATCATCGCCTCGAAGCGGGAGGCCTTCGCCCGTGGCTTCACCGAGGCACTTATCGAATATGCCCTCGGCCGGCCCTGCGGCTTCAGCGACGAACCGCTCGTCGACGGCATTGTGAAGCAATCGGCGGCGAAGGATTGTGCAACGCGTGAATACATTCACGCCCTCGTCGGAAGCAAAGAGTTTTCCACCAAGTAACGATTCGATCGATACGTCCAGCAACGACCCACGAACTCCTCCGGGAAGAACCATCATGAGCATGCCCATCACTCGCCGCCGAGTTCTCGAGTCCGCCACGGCGGTCGTCGCCCTGCCGGCGCTTGAATCGCTCGGCTTCCGGAAGTTCGCCTCGGCAGCCGCCGCCACGACGCCGCCGAAGCGGCTCATCTTCCTCGGCTTCGGCTGGGGCGTGACGGAGGAGAGCTGGTATCCCGACATCAAGACGCCGGGTGCCGACTACACGCTGTCGCCGGGCCTCTCGCCGCTGGCCCGGCACAAGGCCGACTTCAGCGTGGTGCAGAACATGTGGCACAAGTATTCGGTGGAGGGGCACGAGGGAAGCACGATGTGGCTCACCGGTGCCAATCGGTTCGCCCAGCCCGGGCAGACGTTTCACAACTCGATCTCTGCCGATCAGGTGGCCGCGGCCCAATTCGGCATGCAGACGCGGTTCGCGTCGCTCGAGCTCGATGCCAATCCGTCGGCCACGAAGGACGTGGTTGCGCTCTCAGGGCATGGGCCGGGCCTATCGCTGGCCTGGGACGCCCGCGGCAAGCCGGTCGCGGGGCTGAAAGGTCCAGTCGAAGCCTTTCATCGGCTCTTCTCGCAGGACAAGACTCCGATCGAGCAGCAGAAGGCGATGCTGGCAGAGCAGCGGAGCGTGCTCGATACGGTGCTGGAGAGCGGCCGCGACCTGAAACGACGCCTCGGCCAGCGCGACTCAGCCAAGCTCGAGGAATATTTCGACGGCATTCGTGATATCGAATCGCGGCTGTCAAAGGACGAGCAGTGGATCGGCGTGGCGAAGCCATCGACCAAGCTCCGCGAGCCGGAGTCCAGCTTGGAGGGGCGAGAGGAGATCAAGCTGATGTACGACCTCCTGGTCGCGGCCCTTCAGGCCGACAGCACGCGGGTGATCACCTATCGGCAGCCCGTGGGCACGCTGCTCACGAGCCTGGGCATCAAGGTGTTTCCGCACGACATGAGCCACTACCACAACACGCGGGCCGAGAAGCTCGACTGTTCGCAGAAGCGAGACCTCGCCCAGAGCGAACTTCTGGCGGGGCTGCTCGACAGGCTCAAGGCTACCAAAGAGGCCGACGGCAGCAGGCTCTTCGACAACGTCACGGTGGCCTATGGGAGCAACCTCCGCACGGGTCACGAGCTTTCCAACTGCCCGACGATTCTGTCCGGTGGCGGTTCGGGGCTGAAACTTGGGCACAACATCGTGATGCCGAAGAACACGCCGCTATGCAACGCCTGGCTGACGATCCTGAAACGGTCGGGCGTCGCTGTCGAACAGCACGGCGACTCGACAGGCGTCTCCCAGGAGCTCATCTCGTGATCTCGTTGGCTGGCTGAGCGTCTTTTCTGCGAATGGGTCGGGGACAAGTCAACGGGGGATGGACATGCAAAAGCATTTTGAGGCGTCGCGCAAGGCCTTTACCTTGGTCGAACTGTTGGTGGTCATCGCAATCATCGGCACGCTGGTGGGCCTGCTGCTCCCGGCGGTGCAGACGGCCCGCGAGGCGGCACGGCAGAGCACCTGCTTGAGCAACCTCAAGCAGGTATCTCAGGCCTTGCTATCGTTCGAGAGTGCCCGGAAGGTCTTGCCCTGGCTGCGGGGCCAGGCGAACACGGGCACCCGAAGCACCTGCCCCGTTGGCTGCGAGGCGTCGCTGAATGGCTTCATCTATGCCGTTGCCTATATGGAGGAACAGGCTCTGTACGACCAGATGGCGTCCGGCAAACTGCTGTCAGCATACGGGTCATGCACCGACGGCATGCCTTTTGGTCCTCCGCACGATTTCTACGGCATTTTCGCACCTTGGAAGGTGAATATCCCTGTCTTCCGCTGTCCAAGTGCCCCGCCAGGTATTTCCTGGGGAGGCACTGCGGATCAACAGGGGGTCCGCGGCCGCCGCAACTACCACATGTGCGCGGGTGACTTCGTGTCGCTCCGCTACGGCACGGAGACCAATAGCGTCGGAGGATCAACCGGCTACGGCGGCAACTGGGGGCAGACAAATCGCCGCGGCGTGTTCGGTGTCGGCACCGACCAATACTTCGCCAAGAACCGCCGGCTGCGTGACATCACAGACGGCACGAGCAACACGATCATGCTCGGGGAAAAAGCCAATGCGGTGGATGCCAGCGATGTCCGTGGTCTGACGGCGACCGGCGTCGCCTTCACGACGAGCGGCGCGGCGGCAGACCCCAGCATCTGCGTCAATGTCGCAAGCGGTGGCAAATACAAAGCGGGGCAGGCCGTGGCCTCTACGCAGGGGGCCGGAGCACTCTGGCACAGCGGATGGATGCCGCAGGCGTCGTTCAACACCGTGCTGGCCCCAAACAGCCCGTCCTGTATGATCACGGGCCAATTTTTTGCCCTCACCAGCGCCAGCAGCTATCACCCGGGCGGCGTGCATGTGTCGATGGTCGACGGCTCGGTGCGATTCATCCGCGAGTCGATCGACTGCGGCGATCCGTCCGTCAAGGAGGTTGCGTCGGGGCAGAGCCCGTATGGCGTCTGGGGAGCTTTGGGCACCATCTCCGGCGGCGAAACATTGAAGGCCGACTGAGTATCGCCATGTGCAACGCCAGCAAGAACAGCCACTCCGTATCCGACCACACCATCGCCTGGTCGTGGATAGCGGTGGTCCTTATTGGGTTCCTGCCACTGGCGGGCTGCGGCAGTCGGCATCCGGCCACCATCGTCGTCACGGGAACGGTTCGCCACAATGGTGCGCCCCTCGATGCGGCGACGATCGTGTTCAAGACCGATCATCCCAAGACCGGACGGCCGCTGATTGCGACCGGCAGCACCGATGGCTCCGGCCGGTTCACGCTCCTGTCCCGGTTTGGTCCGCGGGACATCGGCCGGGGCGCCGTGCCGGGAAGGCATCGGGTCACGATCAGCAAGGTCGTGCCACCATCCGGCATGTCATCCGAGGCCTACCAGAGCCTCGTCGATGCGTATGCGAAGACAATCGAGAAAAAAGGCAACTCCTTGCCATTGGACACTCCTCCGCCAATGGTGCAACTCTTGCCACCCAAATATTCCGATGCGAACGCGTCGACCCTGTCGGCCGACGTCGTCTCGGGCGGTAAGAACGAGTTCGTGTTTGACCTTGAGTAATCGATCGCATCACGTCACGAGAGTTACACCATGACAACCTTCATCGATCCTCGTTACCCGTGGCGGCTTTGTTGCATCTTCGCGGTCTGCGCTGCCACGGCCGTTGCCCAGCCGGTCTCGGCGCCCGCCACGAAGACAGACGCCATCAACGCGGCAGCCAAAACACCGGCCGTCACGACGCGGCCGTTCGGCGTCGCCCCTGCGGGCATCACATCGCCCGAGATGGGCGACGCCGTCAAGGCGATGGACGAAGCCAGCATTCTCCCGGGCCAAAAGAACACGATCACCCGCATGCGGTGGAGCGACGAACTGGTGCCGAAGCTCTGGTTCGTCGGCCTCTGGGGGCCGAAGGTCGATGATGCCTTGATGGCGATGACCAGCCACACGCCCGACCTCTGGTCGGTCGAACTCCACGAACCCCATATCGACGACGAAGGGATGCGTTCGCTCGCGAAGCTGCCAAAGCTCCGCTACCTCGTCGTCTCTCCGATCGAGCGGTACGTGAAGCCGGGCTTTTCGTCCGTGATGTACTGCTTTCCGAATTTCACCGCAGCCCCCGACCGACCCCGGGTGACAGGCAAGAGCATCGAGGCCTTCGCCGGCTCCGCCACGCTCGAGAGCCTGGAGCTTTTCGACGCGGTCGTATCGTCGGCCGACCTGCGGTCCTTGCCATCGATTCCCAAGCTCTCGTCGGTCGGTCTGCCAAACACCATCGATGACGAGGCGGTGAAGCACCTGCAGGCGTGCAAGCGGCTGAGCAGCCTGTCGCTCGGCTACCGCGAGATCACGGCGGATGAGATCGAGCGGCTTGCCGGCTGGAAGACGCTCCGACGGCTCGCGATCACCCACGCCACGCTCTCCGATGCGACACTCGTGGCACTGGCCAAGCTTCCGAACGTCGACACCCTGGAACTGATCGACTGCGGCCTCACTGACGAGCGGCTCGCGCATCTGCGGCTACCGCCGAAGACCGCCACACTGCTTCTGGGGCGAAACGAGATCGCCGGGCCCGGCCTCGTGCATCTGGCCGGCAGCAAGCTCCAGACACTCGGCCTCGAATACAACAACCTCGACGACGACACGATCCGCCACCTGCCGCAGTTGGGCACGCTCAAAAAGCTGTTCTTGGAATACTGCGAGAAGCTGACCGACACGGGCATCCGCACGGGCGTGCTGCAGGGCATGACCCATCTGGAGGAACTCCGCCTGCGGGGCATGAAGAAGGTCACCGACGCATCGCTCGACGATCTCGTGAAGTTTGGACATCTCACGACGATCTCTGTCAGAAGCGTCGGGATCACGAATGACGGCGTGGAACGGATGAAGAAGGGAATGCCGGAGACGCATGTCTTCCGCTGACACTCACACACAGTCCATCGATCTACTCCCGGAACACCTTTCTTGGCACACCTCTCTTGGAATCAACCACCATGCCTTTTCGATTCACCCTGCTCGCCCGTAATCTGCTCGCCGGCCTCGTGCTCGCGCAAGCGGTCGCCTTGGCCGACGAGAAGCCCGACCTGAAGCCGCTGCTCGGCGAACGGGGCGAGCTTCTTTTCGAGGCAGATTTCAACGCCCCCGACGCCAAGCCCCTCGTGCCCGCGGCCTCCTCGCAGCAGGTCATCGTGGATGGCCACCTTTCGCTCACGCAGGTGAAAGATGCCAAGCACATCGGCGTCGTCAATCTCTGGGCCAAGGATCGTCCACCGGTCACCGACTTCCTCATGCAGGCCGACTTCCAGTGGGATGGCGCCCACACGTTCAATGCGGAATTCAAGAAGCCGGGCCCGGTCAAGCATGGCGATCCGCCTGAATTCTTCGTGCTCTTTCGAAAACCGGCCGACCCGAAGCGGCCCATGAGTTGGTCGGTGGCTGACAACGCCCCGAAGGCGGTGCTCGGCAAGGAGTCGACTCCGATCGAGCCGGGCGTCTGGAGCCGGTTCCTGATCGAGATCCGCGACGGCGAAGTGGCCGTGCAGCTCGACAACGGTCAGGCGATCCGCGGGAAGTGCAATCTGGCCAGCAGCCCGAAGGGGTCACCGTCGCTCAGCTTCGCGGGAGAGGGTGGCAAGGGAGTGAACGTGGACAACGTCCGCGCCTGGAGTTTCAAGTGAGCATTGGCGTGGACACCAGCGCATCTTCACGGTAAAATCACGGAGTCGAGGGGTAGCGGGGCGGGGCTGACAAAGAAGGGGGACTGATCATGGTTCGCGTGCGTTCGAAAAGCGCTTTCACACTGGTCGAACTGCTTGTGGTCATCGCAATCATCGGCACGCTCGTCGGCCTCTTGCTCCCCGCGGTGCAGGCAGCACGCGAGTCGGCACGGCAATCCGACTGCCGAAACAAGATGAGGCAACTGGCGCTCGCCTGCATCAACTTCGTTGACGCGAAGGGTGTTTTTCCATCGGCCGCGATCGTGCCGGTCACCGCTACGGGCGCATTGGGTGCTTACTACTCCAGCACCACAGGCATGACACCAAAGGCGCCGTGGTCGGTGATGGTGCTGCCCTACCTCGATGACCAGCCGCGGTTCGACGCATTCAACGTTACTTCGTCCGCTTCCACGTGGGGCGCGTGCTTCAACAACGACAACAGCAGGAACCGGTCGACCCTGCAGAAGACGCCGAACCGTGCCTTCCAGTGCCCGAGCGATCCGAATGGAATCGGAACGTCGCCCTCAGCCGGCCTCAACGGGCCCGTGGCCAGCCTCAATTATTACCCGGTGCTTGGCGGCGGCTCGACGACCGGCACCTTGCCCACGTGCGTGTATCCTGGCCCGACGATTCCGACCAACGACCCGCCGTGCGGTTCGATGGGGTATCGGCCCAGTTCCGCAGGCGGCGTGATGTTCATGAACTCGAAGACGCGATACCAGCACATCACCGACGGCACGTCGAAGTCATTGCTGCTCGGCGAGACACGGTATGCGCAGCTTGCGGCGGGAAATGGAGCAACATGGAACAGCGGCGCAACCGGATGCGAATGCACCTGGGCTTCCTCTTTCTATTCAGGCGGCGGTGGCTGGTTGGCCCAGGGAGCCATCGCGGCCAACCAATTGAACCCCAGCGCTGATCCCGCCATCGTGGCCACTGCCCCGGGAACGACCGGGAATCTCATGGACAAATCCTTTGGCAGCAACCACCGTGGTGGCGCTGGCTTCGCGATGGCTGACGGCTCGGTGCAGTTTCTCGTTGACTCGGTTCCGGCAACCATACTCCGCAGTCTCGGCCAGGTGCAGAGTGGCAGTGGAACGCTGCCATGACCTTTGCAACACCGTTTCGATCGTCGCTCCTGTGCGTCAACTGCCTTGTCGCCGCCGTGTCAGGCTGTTGGAACGCCGCTCCACCTGGGCGGGTGACCGTGTACGGCGTGGTGAAGGTCGCCGGCCAGCCGGTGCCTGACGGCTCGATCGGCTTCGAGTCCATCGAGGATGGCATCGGCGGAGCCGCAACCCGCATCGAGGCCGGGGGCAGGTTCAAGGTGTTTCTCCGCCCCAGCACGTACCGCCTTGGAATCGTCTCGGTGGAGGGCGGCCTCAGTCCTGCCGGCTTCGGTGCCGTCGAGAAGTCGAAGATTCGCGTGCCCGCCATGTACGCCCTGCCGTCGTCCTCGGGCATCGAGGTGAAGGTCGACGCCAAGAACCCTAACATTTCACTCGATCTCAAGCCCTGAGATGTGTCTGCAACTGGATGCAGTATCGCTATGAAATACGTCAAGAGAACTCACATCGTGTCGCTGAAGCCGGCTCGAAACGCTTTTACATTGGTCGAACTGCTTGTGGTCATCGCGATCATAGGCACGCTCGTCGGCCTCTTGCTCCCGGCGGTACAGACAGCCCGCGAGTCGGCACGGCGATCCGACTGCAGCAACAAGCTCCGGCAGCTTGCTTTGGCGATTAGCAACTACGAAAGCGCGAGGAAATGCTTTCCATCGGCGGCGATCAACAAGCCGTCGTCAGGTACAGGTGGTGCCTTCAACGCGCCGGGGGGGGGCTTTTCGGGCGGTCCGCCATGGTCGGTGATGATCCTGCCGTACATGGAAGACCAATCGCGGTATGACAAGTTCAATTTCACTCTCCCGTTTGGCGGCTGCTTCAACTCCGACAACTACCGCACGACCAACAACATCGAGCAGCGGAAGAGGAATCCCAACTTCATCTGCGCGAGTAGCCCGCATGGGCAGCTCGTTTCCGACGCGGCCGGTGTGGACGGACCATACGCGGGCACAAGCTTTTTTCCGGTGATCGGCGGTGGCTCGACGACAGGCATGTCCAACTGCGTGACTCCCGGCCCTACCCTCCCGACGAACGAAGTGCCCTGCACGGGCTGGGGGTATCGCCCCATGGCGGCCAGCGGCCCGATGTTCATGAACTCCAAGACGCGGGTCGCACACATCACCGACGGCACGAGCAAGTCACTCCTGCTCGGAGAGTCCCGCTATGGGCAACTCGCTTCTGGATTCAGTTGGAACTCAGGCGCCTCGGCCTGCGAATACAGTTGGGCCTCGGGGGTCTACGTGGGCACAAACGGATACCTGATCAGCGGCGTGGTCGCCGCAAAGATGCTCAATCCATCGTGCGACCCGACACGGGTTAATTGTGAGCAGTCGACGTCGCATGACAATTTCGGCAGTTTCCACGCCGGTGGTTCCTATTTCGCAATGAGTGACGCCGCCATCATCTGGCTGGATGACAACGTGTCGGTGACCGTGCTTCGAGCCCTTGGAAGTGCCTGCGACGGAGCCGGCAGACTGCCCTAATACTGATGGACAGCATGTCACGTTACACGAGAGCCACTCGCTCCATCGGTCTCGCCGCTACCGCGGCGGCCCTGGCGACCTGTGTCGGGTGTTGGAATTCGGCGCCGCCTGGCCGCGTCACGGCCTACGGCGAAGTGAAGGTGGGCGGTGCGTCGATTCCCGACGGCCAGATCGAGTTCGATTCGGTGGAAGACGGCATCGGTGGCGGCGTGGCACGAATCGAGTCCGGCGGGAAGTTCAAGCTGTTTCTTCGCCCCAGCACGTATCGCATTGGAATCGTCTCCGTGGAGGGCGGCCTCAGTCCTGCCGGCTTCGATGCCGTCGAGACGTCGAAGATTCGCGTCCCCGCCAAGTACGCCCTTCCTTCGTCCTCGGGCGTCGAGGTGAAGGTCGACGCCAAGAACCGCCGGATCAATCTCGATCTCGAACCGTGATCGTTTGGCCCGCGACCCGGCCCCGTTTGCCGTCAGAGGGTTCGCGGCAGTCGGTCGGATTCCTCGTGAGTACGTCGGTGCGAACGGGGCATGTCCAAATACATGGACGGCCGGCAGAGCATTGTGATGGCTGGTCCGAGAGCGTTCTATGAAACAATTCTTGCGTTTCGTCCTGGCTACAGTGATTTTGCTTCCAGTGGCCTCGCCACGGGCATCCGAGCCACTCCAGCGGAATCCTTCGAGTGCGTCCGCCCCCGACGCGTTCACTGACAGACCAAACATCGTCTACATCCTGTGCGATGATCTCGGCCACGGCGACGTGCACTGCCTGAACCCGCAGCGAAGCAGGATCCCGACGCCGAATCTGGACAGGCTCGCGGCCGAGGGAATGGTGTTGACGGAGGCGCACTCCAGTTCGTCAGTGTGCACCCCCAGCCGCTACAGCATTCTCACCGGGCGGTATGGCTGGCGGACGCGGCTGCAGTATCACGTTCTCGGCGGGAACGCGCCGCCGTTGATCTCAGAGGACCGCCTGACAGTGCCAACGCTGCTCAAGCGGCACGGCTACACCACCGCTTGCATCGGCAAATGGCACCTTGGGTTGTCCATTCCCACGCCCCAGGAATTCTCGACGAAGAAGATCACCGACGGACCGACCACGCGCGGGTTCGATAGCTTCTTCGGGCTGAGCGCCTCATTAGACGGGCCGCCATTCGCGTATATCGAGAATGACCACTTCGTCGAACCGCCAACGGTCACGAAGACGTTTGTCCGCACGGGTCCCGCGGCACCCTCATTCGAAGCGGTCGACGTATTGCCTACGCTGACCCGGAAGGCCGTCGGGTTTATCGGTGGAGCGAAGTCGCCGTTTTTTCTGTATCTGCCCCTGACGTCACCGCACACCCCGGTCGTGCCGAGCCCCGAGTGGCAAGGGAAATCCGGCGTGGGGCAGTATGGCGATTTCGTGATGCAGACCGACTGGGTGATCGGTCAGATCATGGCTGCTCTCGATGAAGCAGGGGTGCGCGACGACACGCTCCTCGTCGTGAGCAGCGACAACGGCTTTGCACCCTATGTCGGTCTGAACCGTACGGGTGATATGAAACTCTATGCCGAGATTGAAAGCGTCGGACACTTCCCGAGCGCCGACCGACGAGGGTACAAGTCGGACATCTGGGACGGTGGCCACCGCGTCCCGCTGATCGTCCGCTGGCCCCGGAAGGTCAAAGCCGGCTCGACCAGCGACCACTTAGTCAGCCTCACCGACCTCATGGCCACCTGCGCCGAGATGCTCGGCGAAAAGCTGCCGGACACGGCCGGCGAGGACAGCGTCAGCATGCTTCCCGCCCTGCTGGGCACGGCCGACAAGCCTGGTCGCGAAGCCGTGGTGTATCACTCGATTCACGGCTCCTTCGCCATTCAGAGGGGCCGCTGGAAACTTATCCTGTGCCCTGACTCCGGGGGCTGGAGTCCGCCCCGACGACGCACCCCGGAGGCACGGAAACTGCCGCCGGTGCAGCTCTACGATACGCTTGCGGATGTCGGCGAACGCGACAACCAATCGGACAAGCATCCGGAAATCGTGGCCCAATTGACCACGCTGTTGGAGACCTACGTCAACGAGGGCCGCAGCACACCTGGGCCTCGGCAGGAGAACGACGTCACGGTGGAAATCGTCAAGCCTGAGAGAGGTGAGCCATGAGAATCGCTACCAGCATGTGGCGTGTTTTCGCATACAAGCCACGATCCTCATTCCTTCCCAGTTGCTAACGAGGCTCCCATGCCGTTGGGTTTTCGAGGGCTCTCTATCTGCCTGCTCGCGATCTGCTCGTTCACGACAGCCATCGCGGCTGAGCGGCCCAATGTCGTCATCATTCTGGCCGACGACATGGGCTATGGTGACATCGGCGTTCACGACTGCGATGACATCCCCACGCCGTCGATCGATCGCATCGCACGCGAAGGCTGCCGTTTCACTGCCGCCTACTCGAACGGTTCATTCTGCACGCCGACACGGGCGGCACTCATGAGCGGCCGCTACCAGCACCGCTGCGGCATCGAGGATCTCAAGGGCCCGCTGCCCGCCGCCGTGAAGACCCTGCCCGACGTGATGCGGACGGCGGGCTACACCACGGCCATGGTCGGAAAGTGGCATCTCGGCGAAGGAAACGGCTTTACGCCGATGGATAGGGGTTTCGATGAGTTCTTCGGTTTCCTTGGCGGCGGCCACACGTACACGCTCACGGGCAGACTCGATGGCAAGGGCTATGACGAGCCTATCCTGCGCAACCGCGAGCCGGTCGCCGAGACCACCTACCTCACCGAGGCATTTGGGAGAGAGGCGGCCGCCTTCGTCGAGCGACAGAAGGATGAGACCAAGCCCTTTTTTCTCTATCTCGCGTTCAATGCCGTGCATACGCCGCTCGAGACTCCGCCCGGGGGCGTCGAACAGTTCGCCTGGATTACAGACCCGAAGCGGCGTTCCTATGCCGCCATGCTCGTCGCGATGGACGAGGCGATAGGGCGGGTGCTCGCGGCTCTCGACCATACCGGCAAGACAAAAGACACGCTCGTCGTGTTCACGAACGACAATGGCGGCCCGACCACGCGCAATGCCGTAAACGGATCCCGCAACACGCCGCTGCGGGGCTCCAAGTGCGAGACATTCGAAGGGGGCATCCGCGTGCCTCTGCTCATCCGGTGGCCGGGCGTGACCTCGCCGGAAAGCACCTGCGCCGCCCCTGTGATCTCGTTCGACATCACGGCCACGGCGCTGGGGACGGCGGGCGCTGATGCTGAAATAGTAGGGATGGATGGAGTGAACCTCAGGCCCTTTCTCGCCGGCGAAACCAAGGTGCCGCCCCACGAGGCGATCTTTTGGCGGAGCCGCACGATGAGCGGTAATCACGCGGCCCGTGTGGGAGACTGGAAGTTCGTTCATTCGACCGAAGGCGACGCGAAGGCCGGCCCTCGTCAGACGCCCGGCCGCGACATGCTTTTCCATATCGCCGACGACATCGGAGAGAAGAGCGATCTCGCCATGACGCACCCGGAGAAACTCACCGAGATCAAGCGGCTCTACGAGGCGTGGAGCGACAGCGTTGATGCCGACTGTCGGTCGCTCGGGATCGAGCCGAAGTTTTCCCAGCAGACGAACAAACCGTGACGCGAACCTTTTTCCACGCGGAGATACAGAAGCGTATGCAACCGATCAGTCTGCGATTTCGGTGGGGCTACGGGTTCTTGGCCTGCGGGCTGCTCCTTTCTCTGCCCCGTCCAGCCTGGGCCGAGATCATGCCGGCGCGGGTGTTCGCCGACAACGTCGTCCTGCAGCGGGATACTCCGCTGGCAGTCTGGGGCACCTCAACGTCTGAAACGAAGGTAACGGTCGAGTTCGCCAACCAGGTGAAGTCGTGCACGCCCGAGACGGATGGCTCTTGGCTCGTGCGGCTCGACCCAGTGGCTGCAAGCGGCGAACCCCGGGACCTTGTTATTCGCGGCACCGCGGATACCACACTCAAAAACGTGCTCGTCGGTGACGTCTGGATCTATGCCGGCGGGGCCGAGGCCAGCCGTCCAGCCTCGCCTGACATCGAGCTACCGGAGGCCGGCCTGCCACAGGTGAGGGTCTTCGCGATCGGCGAGGCCACGTCGCGGCAGGTGGAGTCTGACGCGAAGGCGACCTGGGCCGTCGTCGGCAGCCAGAACCTGAATCGACTGCCCGGGCTGGCTGTCTGCCTCGGCCAGGAGCTGCACCGCGACCTGTCGGTTCCGATCGGCATCGTCACGATATTCGCCGGCCTGCCCGTCGAGTCTTGGATGAGCCGCGAGACTCTGGCAGCCACGCCCGCTGCCGCGCCGATCCTCGACTACTACGCAAGCGATGCCTGGAAGCTACAGACGGCCGCGAACTACGAGGAGCGGCTCAAGGCCTGGATGGATCACTGCCAGAAGCTGCCGCTCAATCCACCGCCCAAGCCGCTGCCAGACGACAAACCGGAAAAACTCTCCCGACAGGAGCCGTCGGGCGTGTGGAACGCCGCCGTCGCGCCGCTCGTGCGGCTCGCGGTTCGCGGCGTCGTCTGGGATGGCGGAGACGACAAGGCCAGCCTCGGCCGGGCGATTCAACAGGGCACGCTGCTGCCGACACTGATCGCAGCGTGGCGCACGGCGTTCAACAGTCCAAAACTCCCGTTCGTGATCGTCCAGTTGCGGCCCCACCGCTCCAACCTGCCGGGCGGCGTGGATGGCAGACTCGTGGCCGAGATGCGCGACGCCCAGAGCAGAGCCGCGGCAGCCGCCGGCGCCCCGCTCGTCATCACGATCGATCTCGGCGCCGATCCGCAGCCAGCAGCGGTGGTGCCGCGAATCGCGAGCACGATTCTCTCCGCGATCTACAAGAACACTCCCGATGCCACCGTCGGGCCGGAACTGGCCGGCGCGGAGACCGTTGGCGACACGATTCGCCTGCGGATGAAGTGTCGCAATGGCGGCTTGGCAACGAAAGGGACGGCTCTCACAGGCTTCGCGATCGCCGCGTCTCCGTTCCGATGGGTGTGGGCCAATGCGGAGGTGAACGGCGACACGATCGTGCTGTCGGCCCCCGGCATCAAGTCTCCGCAGGCCGCGCGGTATGCCTACGAAGACCTCCCCTCGCAGGGCGCGACCCTCGTCGACTCGGTCGGCAATCCCGCCGCGCCCTTACGCACCGACCGGTTCTACGAACTCTCGAGCGAGGTGGTGAGCCCGGGCGACAAGCCGCAGGCGTATGACGTCCGCACCGTCATGATCGAAGACCCACTCCTGCCGCGGATACTCATGCTCGGCGACTCGATCTCCGGCGGCTATTTTCCGGGAGTCAGGCAGCGGCTCGACGGTCAGGCCACCGTTCTTGGCGAAACGGCTTTCACCGGTCATGGGAAGGCGCAATACCGGTTCTACACATCGCCCGCGGCCCTCAAGGAGGGCGGCCTTGCGACGTTCCTGGCTGAGCGCGGCCCCATCGACATCGTGCATTTCAACATGGGCATCCACGAGTTCGCCTGGGTGAACGCGCCCAACTACCTGAAGGGGAAGAAACTCACCGAGGCCGATCCGGCGAACGTGAAGACCGAGTCTGATGCCTATGCCGCTCGACTGCGGGATGTGGTGGCCCTCATCCGGAGGGCCGGCGCGGTGCCGGTGTTCGCCACCTCGACGGCGACGAAGGCCGACGGGGTGATCGCACACCTGCCCTACTACCTCAGCAATTGTCGGGCATTCAATGCGGCAGCCGAACACACGATGCGCGAACTCGACGTGCCGGTCGTCGACATCTACGGCTTGATTCAGCCAAGGATCGAGGAATTCATCTCGGGCGACCTGATTCACTTTAAGGGGGAGGCCTCCACGGAGATGGCGACGCTGATCGCGGCGCAACTCAAGGACCAGCTCGGCAAGCTGCCACCACAACAGGCTGCCACTCCGGGTGAGAGACACGATCTCACGGCACGTGCCAGCCAGATCGATCCGCTCGCCAAGGAACATCCCGAGATCGGCTTCGTCTTCAACGACGACAAGGGCAAGCCGATGGATCTCCAGCATGCGGTGGTCGACACGCGCGTGCCGCCGCAGGGAAAGCTCGTGATCTGGCTGATGGACCATAGCCAGCCGCTCTTCGAACGAATTTCCTCCTACGGTTTGCACGGCATCCAGGTCCACTACGCCAACCGCTGGTTCGGCGGGCTCAAGCCCGAGGTCCGTGATTCCGGCGACGTGCTCGGCCGCATCCGGCTTGAGGCGTCGACCGGCGAGGACGCGAGTCCGCTCGTCGACATCCCGAAGCCCGACAGCATGGCAGAGCGGGCGCGACAGTTTCTCCTCTGGCTCGACCGTGAGCATCCGGAGGGCCGGTGGGGACAGTTCCTCACCGACGATCGAAAGGATCTCCGCTGGGAGAAGGTCACCATGGCCGGTATCTCGCACGGCGCTACGACGGCGGCGCGGTTCGCCGTTCACAGGCCGGTCGGTCGCGTCGTCATGCTCTCGGGCCCCCGCGACAACACGGAGACCTGGCAGGGGATGCCGTCGGCTACGCCAGCGAGCCGGTTTTTCGGCTTCAGCCACGTGCTCGACAGCGGCTGGACCGCCGACCACTACTGCCGTTCGTGGCAGCTGCTGCGCATGAATGAGTATGGGCCGGTGGTGAACGTGGACGAAGCATCGCCACCGTATGGAAACACGCGTCGGCTCATCACCACCGCCGACGTGGACAGGAACCCGGGCCGGGCCCACACGGCCGTGGTGCCCGGGGGCTCGTCCGTGAAAAACCCTGACGGTGGCCTCATCCACGAGCCGGTCTGGCGGTATCTCTTTACGCATCCCGTCGACCAGACCGGCACGGTCGTGCCGCCGGATGCCGACTGTGCGATGGAGCGGCAGACCACGCACGGCGTGCCGCCAACGGCACCCGCTCCACCTGCCCGGCCGTAATCGCCCCATTGCCTTTCCAATCCAAGCCCGACGCGCGAGCGAGGGAATCCGGGTCATCGACCGCGAAGCGTCCCGCATTCCCTTGCTTGCGCTGCGGGCTTGGATGGCTGCGGGCTTGGGTGGATTGCCCGCCCGCAACGGCCGTCAGGCGATGATGCCCTTTACGATCTTTCCATGCACGTCGGTGAGCCGATACCGGCGGCCCTGGAACTTGTAGGTGAGCCGCTCGTGGTCGATGCCGAGCAGGTGCAGGAGCGTCGCATGGAAATCGTGCACGTGCACGCCGTCCTTGACGACGTTGTAGCCGTACTCACAGGTCTCGCCGTACGTGGTGCCCGGCTTGATGCCGCCGCCGGCCATCCAGGTGGTGAAGCACCGCGGATGATGGTCGCGGCCGAAATCATTCCCCGGCTTGTAGAGCCCCTGGCAGTAGTTCGTGCGGCCAAACTCACCTCCCCAGATCACGAGCGTGTCGTCGAGCATCCCGCGGGCCGCGAGATCCGCCACGAGCGCCGCCGCCGGCTGGTCGGTCTGCTGGCATTCCCGCTTGATGCCGCCCTTGAGGCCGCCGTGATGGTCCCAGTCCTGGTGATAGAGCTGGATGAAGCGAACGCCCCGCTCCGCTAGCCGCCGGGCGAGCACGCAGTTGGCCGCGAAGGTGCCTGGGTCCTTTGCGTCGGGACCGTATTGTTCCAGAACGTGGGCCGGCTCATCTGAAAAATCGGTCACCTCTGGCACGCTCGACTGCATGCGGAAGGCCATCTCATAGTTGGCGATCCGGGCAGTAATCTCGGCGTCGGGCGTGCCCGCGAACTGGTGCTCGTGCAGCTGCCGCAAGCCATCGAGCAGCTGTCGGCGATTCTCCGGCGACACGCCCGCCGGGTTGTTGACATAGAGCACAGGGTCGCCGCCGGACCGAAACCGGACCGCCTGGTGCTTCGTCGGCAGGAAGCCCGCGCCCCAGAGATGCGACATCAGCGGCTGGCCGCCCTTGTTCTTCGTGACCAACACCACGAACGAAGGCAGATCGTCGTGGGCGTTGCCGAGGCCGTAGTCGAGCCAGGCACCGATGCTCGGCCGCCCCGGAATCTGAGAGCCGCTCTGCATGAACGTCACGCCCGGGCCGTGGTTGATGCTCTCGGTGTACATCGTGCGGATGAAGCAGAGCTTGTCGGCGATCTTCGCCGTGTGGGGAAGCAGTTCGCTAAGCCATGCGCCGGAGTCGCCATATTGGGCGAACTTGAACGGGGAGCCGACGAGCGGGATCGAGCTCTGGTTGCCCGACATGCCGGTGAGCCGCTGGCCGCCACGAACGGTGTCGGGCAGTTGCTCGCCGCTCTTCTCGACGAGCAACGGCTTGTGGTCGTAGAGATCGAGTTGCGACGGCCCACCGGACTGAAAGAGGTAGATCACCCGCTTCGCCTTCGGCGGAAAATGAAATCCGCCGAGAACGCCACCGGCGCCTTCCGCAGCCGGTCCCTCGGCGGCAGCCGCCCGCCCGAGCATGTCGGCCAGCGCCATGCCGCCAAGCCCCATCCCGAAGGAGTTGAGCCAGTCCCGCCGCGAAAAATGGAAATGGTGCCTGGCACCAAATTTAGGCAAGATGGAGTGTTGCAATTGCCCGGGTTCTCCAAATTCGGTGCCAGGCACCATTTTTTTTGCGTGCATCAGATCACCTCTTCACGACGCAGCCGTCGTAGTTCATGAGCGCATTGATCACACCGGCGGCGGCCGCCACGTCGACGGCCGGCAGGGCAGAGTTGGGCTTCGTGTCGCCGATCGCTACCAGCTTGCCGGCGTCTTCGGGGTGGGCCCGATACCATGACAATTGCTCGGCATGCATCCGTCGCATGATCGCCAGTTCTTCATCGTCCGGGCGACGGCTCGACAACAGTTCAAACCCGCGGGTGAGCACGTCGTCCGTCTGACGCGAATATTCCACCAGCAGCTTCTCGGCCAGCACCCGCGAGGCCTCCACGAACTGCGGGCCGTTCATCAGTACAAAAGCGTGAAGCGGGGAGTTGGTGGCATCGCGTTTCGCCACGCAGACTACCCGCTTCGGCACATCGAAGCTTTCGAGCACCGGGGCGGGGCCTGTCCGGCGCCAAAACGTATAAAGGCTCCGCCGGTAGAGGGCTTCTCCTTTGCCGGCCGCGGCTGGCTTGAATGATTCCGGCAGGTCGTAGGTGTTCACCGGTGGGCCACCGGACTTCTCAACCAAGAGCCCACATGAGGCCAGCAGACCGTCACGGATCATCTCCGCCGGCAGCCGGTGGCGAGGCCCGCGGCCGAGCCAGAGATTGAGCGGATCGTCGGCCATCACCTGGGTGTCGGCGATGCTCCGCTGGCGGTAGGTCTGCGACATCATGATCGTCTTGAGAAGCCGCTTCATGTCCCAGGCGGGACCGTTCGGGCCAGAGGCATGGAGGCCGTACGAATCAAAGCCGTGCGAAAACTCCCACGCCAGCCAATCGAGCAGCTCTGGATATTCGGGCCGCGTCGACTGGCTCCCCAGATCCTCGGGGCTCTTCACGAGGCCGAGTCCGAAGAGCGACTGCCAGATCCGGTTGACGGTCACACGCGCCAAGAGCGGATGATCAGGATCCGTGAGCCACCGCGCCAGCCCCAGCCGGTTCTTCGGCTGATTGGCAGGGAAGGGGGGAAGCACTTCCGGCGTGCCGGGCTCCACGGGTTCGCCCCGCTTGTCGTAGTCGCCACGGTTGAGCACGTAGGCCGGCTTCGGCTGCGGCAACTCCCGCATCACCATCACCTCCTGCGGCTTCTCGGCGAGATCGTCGCGGGCCCTCCGCTTTTCCTCCAAAAGGCCCCGCTTCGTGGACGAGGCCTCATCGAAGGCCGCAGCAAAATACCCGCCGATCAATTCGCCATCCTGCTTCACGGCGATAGTTTCCCTGATCGTGTCCGGCTGGAAGAGGTCGCGGACCTCCAGGTTCGAGAGGCGCCGGTCGAACACACGGAAGTCGTCCACTAGGCCGTCCTTGAAGCCGTGGTCCCGCATCCGTTCACCAATGCGAATGGTGTCGCCACCGCCGCCCGTGATCTCCCGCGTGAGGCTGTCGCGGACGACTTCCGTCGCCACCGGATGCCCGTTCACGAAGATCTTCAGGCCAGAGGCCTTGCTGGAACCGTCGTTCGACACGGTCACGTGCACCCATTCGCCAACCGGCAGCGGCTCGGCAGATCGCACCGAGACCGCGTCGCCCGGCCAGAAATGGATGAGCGACCACTGCAGGTGGCCGTCGAGCACGAGGAGTTCGTAGCCGCGGCTGGCCGCATCGGTCCATGCCTGTGAGCGATGGAAGACGACCGCCCGCTCATAGCGACTCGCTGCCTTGAGCCAGAGCGACACGGTGAACGGTTCGCTCCGCCTGAAGTTGCCCACCGGCGTCTGAACCGGATGGTCGCCCGTGAGTTTTAGTGCGTTGCCGGCATGCCCCTCGACGAGCGTATTCTCTGGCGGCGACGTCGCAGCCTTGTCGGCCGCAAGCAGACTGGCGAACATGCCGTCGGCGCCGCGTTCGTCAAATGAATACCGGACGATCTCCCCTGGAATCGTGCCGGCCTCGGCGGCGGCGGAAAGCGGCGACGGCGTCTCGGCCTTGCCGGCAATCCAGTCCGTCACTTTTGTATGAGCCACCGCCTCGCACCGCTCGAGGTCTGCGGCCCCCTCTGCAGCCGTCTCGTCGGCCTTCGCGAGGTCCGTCGCCATCTTCTCATCGACGATCCGCAGCTTCGGCGTCGGCACGGCTGGCGTGAAGAACGAATAGAGCCCCGCTTCGTCGACGTCGTCGAAGAAGGCGAAGAACTGATAAAACTCTTTCTGCGAAAGCGGGTCGAACTTGTGGTCGTGGCAGCGGCAGCATTCGAGCGTGAGCCCGAGAAACGCCGTGCCGAACGTGGTCACGCGGTCATTGATCGAGTTGACACGATATTCCTCCTCGACGGAGCCGTCCTCGCACTCCTGCTGGTGGAGCCGGTTGAACGCCGTGGCGAGAATCTGCTCGTCGGTGGCATGCGGCAACAGATCGCCGGCGAGTTGCCACGTCGTGAACTGATCCCAGGGCAGGTTCTTGTTGAAGGCGGAGATCACCCAGTCGCGCCACGGCCACATCGCCCGCTCACGATCGACCTGGAAGCCGTAGCTGTCGGAATAGCGGGCGAGGTCCATCCAGTCGGCCGCCATCCGCTCGCCATACCGGGGGCTGGCCAGCAGTCGGTCGAGCAGTTTTTCATAAGCGTCGGGAGCGGTATCGGCGACGAACGCCGCTACCTCGGCGGGTGTGGGGGGCAGGCCGGTGATGTCGAACGTGGCCCGGCGGATGAGCGTGGTCTTGTCGGCCTCGGGCTGCGGCTTGATGCCTTGCTTCTCCAGCTTGGAACGCACGATCCTGTCGATCGGATGCAATGCCTGCGGCTCCTTCGGTGGCCCAGCCAATTCGGGAATATCCGGCTTCGCCACCGGCACGAAGGCCCAGTGCGGCTCATAAGGGGCACCCTGGGCGATCCACCGCTTGAGTAGGTCCACCTGCTCGTCGGTGAGCCGACCGATCTTCGCTTCGGGCGGCGGCATCACCGAATCGGGATCGGACGAGATGATCCGAGCGACGAGTTCGCTGGCGGCCACGTCCTCCGGCACGATCGCCCTGGCGCCGCTATCGAGTTCGCTCGTGGCCTGCGCGGCCATGTCGAGCCGCAGGCCGGCCTGCCGGTTGCCGCTGTCGGGGCCGTGACAGGCGAAGCAGTTGTCGGACAGGATCGGCCGGATGTCGCGGTTGAACGAGATCCGGGACCTCGGTTCGGCCCGGGTCGCCGGTTCAGGCGGGACGGCAGAAACGCTCGTCGGCGTAGCGAACGACGTCAGGAGGATCAGCGCAGCCGCGCCGCGCATGCACCATGCATGAGTCGAGTAACCCATGGAAACACGTTTCCTATGAGGGTCACCCGCGTCGCCGACCCGAAGAGTCCCCACGGGCGGGATTCCCCGAATCGCGGACCGTCAGGCTCGAGTGCTGGCGATCGATCGGCGGGAGGGAGCGGCGCGTTGATTGCACCGCCATACATAAGATTATGACTCAGCCAGCGGTTTCGAGCAAGAAAACCTGCCACGCCCCTTTCGGCCCGCGACCGTTTGGCTGTCGATACCGCGATCTACCCCACGACCATGCGATTGCCTTCCGCGGCCGACCGCTTCGCGGCCTCGAGCACCGCGATCGCCCGCACGCCATCCCCGAAGTCGGGATGAATCGGACGTTTTGCGGCAACGGACTGAATGAAATCTGCCACGGCATGCGTAAACGTGTGCTCGTAGCCGATCACGTGACCGGGTGGCCACCAAGCGGCGATATAGGGATGCTCTGCCTCCGTGACGAGGATCGTGCGAAAGCCCTGCTCGCCAGCGGGCAGCGTGGCGTCGAAAAACTCGAGCTCATTCATCCTCTCCAGACTGAAGGCCACAGCCCCCTTGTCGCCGTAGATCTCAAAGAGGTTCGAATTCTTGCGGCCCGTCGCAAACCGCGTGCTCTCAAAAGAGCCCATCGCGCCGTTCTCGAACGTCACCGCCATGATCGCGGCATCCTCGACGGTGACCCGGCCGCGGTGTGCCGCGGCCGACTTCGCACCGCCAGCCTTAAACGTGCCCGCCTCGGCGCCCGGCAGCGGCCGCTCCGCGATAAACGTCGTCGTCATCGCCTGCACGGAGTGGATCTCGCCGACAAGAAAGCGGGCGAGATCGACGGAATGGCTGCCGAGATCCCAGAGCGGGCCGGCCCCGGCATGCTCGGCCTGCAGGTGCCAGGTGAGCGGAAAGTCCGGGTCGATGATCCAGCTCTGCAGGTAGGCTCCCCGCCAATGGAAGATCCGCCCCAGCCGACCGGTATCGATCAAGTGCTTCGCCAGCATGACGGCGGGCACACGGCGGTAGTTGTGGTTCACGTAGGCCGTCACGCCCGCCTCCCGAACGGCGTCGGCCATCGCGCGGGCCTGCGCGACACTCAGAGCCAGCGGCTTCTCGCAGAAGATCTGCTTGCCGGCCTTGGCTGCGGCGACGGCCATCTCGCAGTGCAGGGCGGTCGGCGTGGCGATGTCGACGATGTCGATGTCGTCCCGCGCGATCACCTCCTGCCAGTCGGTGGCAATCTCCTCCCATCCCCAACGATCGGCGAACGACCGCAGCGACGCCTCGTCGCGGCCGACCGCGACCTTCAGCACCGGCTCAGCCGGCAGATCGAAGAATTTCGCCGCTGAACTCCAGGCATGGCTATGCGCCTTGCCCATGAACTTCGTGCCGATCAGGGCCACATTGAGCGTCTTGCCGGGCATCATTCACTCCTCCACAGAAAAGTGCTCACGCACAGAGGTCTTCTACCCCGAGACCGAATATGCTGCCGATCATCCGCAGGTCGGCCGTGTGGTCGCCCACCATCACGAGTGCGTGGTGCGATGGCAGCCGTTCCATCATGCGTCGGCCATCCCGCACGCGGATCACGCCGCCGTTGACGCAGTCGCTGCCGGGATAGCCAACGTATCCTGTCAGTTCCGCAGCGGTCGCCACGAGCGTCTGAAACGTGGGCAGCAGTTTGGCCATCGTGATCGGCCCCTCGGGTAGCCGGGCGTCGATCGCCGTGGCGTTGTCATCGACGATCGCGAGCACCTTGGGCTTGAGCGTCCACGACGTGGCCATCGAGCGGGGGATCACGCCCATGTAGCCACAGTGGGCGACGAGGATGTGGTTCTCGGGATCCGCGACGGTCGGAAACGCATCAATCCGCTCGTGCTTGAGCGCCGCCTGCCCCATCAGAAACGGATAGAGGTTCGTCATGATCACCGGGGCACCGGTCGACCGCCGCAGGATGTGTTTCGTGAGCATCGCGACCGTGTCGGCCTCGCAGCCCCAGATCAGTCCCCGTTCGTCGTGCAACAGGCTCCAGGCGAGGCAGGGAGTCGTGTCCGAAAAGGCCGATTCATTGAGACAGTTGATCCCCATGCCCCGGATCGCTGGATCGCCGTCGAGGTCGTCCCGCAGGGCGAGGTACAGCTTCATGGCGCTCGTGACCGGCCGGCCTGCGCAGCCACTCACCGGCTGCTGCTT
>CAYSPN010000110.1:0-2712 GCA_964432895.1 uncultured Candidatus Kuenenia sp. | reverse complement strand
CTTTCAAACATGCTGTCGCGGAATGCGCGGATCGAACCGCCTGACATCCTATGCCGGAAAAAACCTGGCGACAAACGCAGGCAAAAGTGGAAGTTTCCAAGCTAAACTTCTACACTTCGTGGGGTTCCCCATCGTGTTGTGCCCCTGTTGCCATGCCTTCATCACACTGCAGCGCGGCTCCCGACGTCCGTGCCGTGGTCGGCGGGCAACGTTCCGAACCGCTCCGTGTCGCCGTCCTTGGATCCACTGGAAGCATCGGCACGAGCACGCTCAACGTGATTGCCGCGTCTCCGGAGCGGTTTACCCCGTTTCTGCTCTCCGCGCATCGCAGCACGCGGGCGCTGTTGGACCAGGCGAGGGCCTGCCGCCCCCGGTGGGTGGTGGTGGTCGACCCCGCCGCGGCTGCCGAGATTGGTGCCGGGGCTCTCCCTGAGGGCACGAGCCTTGCGGTCGGCCCGGAAGCCCTCGACGACCTCGTCCGGTCGCCCGAGATCGACCGTGTCGTGTCGGCGATCGTGGGTGCAGCGGGCCTACGGAGCACGTGGGCGGCGCTCGAGGCCGGAAAGACCGTGGCCCTTGCCAATAAAGAGACGCTCGTGATGGCCGGGCCGCTGGCCATGCGGCTGGCCGAGCGGACCGGCGGCAGGATCGTGCCGGTCGATAGCGAGCACTCGGCCATCCATCAGGCGCTCCGCACCGGATCGGCCGACGAGGTGACGCGGATCGTGCTCACTGCAAGCGGCGGACCCTTTCGGACGCGGCCCCGCGAGACGCTCTGTCAGGTCACGCCGGAGGAGGCGCTCAAGCACCCCACCTGGTCGATGGGCCGGAAGATCACGATCGACTCCGCCACGATGATGAACAAGGCCCTGGAACTCATCGAGGCCCGGTGGCTGTTCGGCCAGCCGGCAGAGAAGCTGGCGGTGCTCGTCCATCCGCAGTCGATCGTCCATTCGATGGTGGAATTTGTCGACGGCTCGGTGATCGCGCAGCTCAGCCCGCCCGATATGCGGCTGCCGATTCAATATGCGCTCTCGTATCCGGAGCGGATCGACGGCCCGACGCGGCGGTTCGATTTCGCGCAGGCCATGACGCTCGACTTCGCCCCGCCGGATCCCGATCGTTTTCCGGCCGTGCGGCTGGGGCACGAGGCAGCCGCGCGGGGTGGCACCGCCGGTGCCGTGCTCAACGCCGCCAATGAGGAGGCGGTGCGGGGATTTCTGGACGGCGCGATCAAGTTCACCGACATTGCAGAGGTATGTGCGCGGGTGCTCGACGAGCACCCCTTTCAGCCCGATCCGTCGCTCGACGATGTCCGTCGACTCGATGCATGGGCCAGGCAGGAGGTCGTGAAGTGGGCATGTGTCTGATGGCGGCGGCGTGTTTGGCCGCAGGATCATGGTTCGAGTGGATCATCCAGCCGTCGAGCTGGTGGGTGATCCTGCAGGTGGCCCTCGGTCTGGGGTTCGTGATCTTCGTGCACGAGCTCGGCCACTTCCTCGTGGCGAAGGCCTGCGGGGTGAAGTGCGAGAAGTTTTTCCTCGGCTTCGATGTGGGCGGCATGACGCTGGCGAGCTTCAAGTGGGGCGAGACGGAATACGGCATCGGCGCCCTGCCGTTGGGCGGCTACGTGAAGATGCTCGGACAGGACGACAATCCGGCCGCTGCAGCCGAGGAGGCCCACCGTGCACGGGCGGCGATGGAGTCGGGCGACCTGCCGCCGGAGCCCACATCGGGCCCCCATCCCGCCTGGGATCCGCGGAGCTATCCCGCCCAGAGCGTGCCCGAGCGGATGGCGATCATCTCCGCTGGCGTGATCATGAACGTGATCTTCGCGGTGCTGATGGCGTCGTGGGCGCTGGGCCTCGGCGTCCGCGAAATGACTTGCGAACTTTCGAGCGTGCGGCCCGGCGGCGCGGCCTGGCGGTCAGGCCTGCGGACGGGCGACCACATCACGGCGATCGGCGGTCGCAAGAACCCGATCTTCACCGACCTTCGCAACGGCGTGACCCTCGGCGATGCTGCCAAGGGCGTGGAGTTCACAATCCATCGGCCCGCCGATGATTCCACGCGGACGGTCACGCTCCATCCCGACACCGATCTGGGTGTGCCCACGGTGGGCGTGACGAGCCCGTTTTCCGTGACGCTGCCGGCTGATCTGGCCGACGGGCTGCCGGGGGCCGCGGGGAAGGCCGTTCCGCCGCTCGAGGCGGGCGACACGATCCGCGGCGTCGATGGCACGCCGGTGAAGACCTATGCCGAACTGGTCACGGCCCTGTCGCGGCAGCCCTACAAGGCGGCGCAGCTGTCGGTGGAGCGGCGTGGCAAGCCGGAAAAGGCGGGCCAGGCGGCGGAGAAGCTGATGGTCACGCTGCCGCCTCAAGCGGTGCGCACCACGGGGCTCGTGATGACGGCCGGGCCGATCAAGGCGGTGCAGGACGACTCGCCCGCAGCAGTCGCCGGACTCAAGACTGGTGATCTGATCACGGCGGTCGATGGCGAGCCGGTGGGTGACCCGCTGGCACTTGACCAGCGGCTGCGCGGGAAGGCTGGCGCGAAGGTGAGGCTGACGCTCGACCGCGCCGGCACGGCGGTCGACGTTGAGATCGAGCCCCGCACCGTGACCTGGATCGAGGATCCGCGGTGGCCGTCGAGCCCGGTGTCGCTCTCCGCGATCGGCGCGGCGATCGGTGTCGATGCGACCGTGGCGGC
>CAYSPN010000109.1:0-6378 GCA_964432895.1 uncultured Candidatus Kuenenia sp. | reverse complement strand
GAGCCCGCGGAGCAGGAAGGTGCGTCGATCCAGTCGATTCGCGAGGCTCATGCGGCGGCTCCCTTCGCCTGACGGGGATAGGGAGGATACCGCCGTCCCCGTGGCACACGAGAGCAATCTGGGCCGAGAAAAACAGGGATTGAAGGTCCCTTGCTTGCGCTGCGGGCTTGGATGGGGGAGGGGGGCTTGGATGGGGGAGGGGGGCTTGGATGGGGGAGGGGGGCTTGGATGGGGGAGAGGGGCTTGGTTGGAGGGCGGGCTTCATGCAAGCCCGACGCGCGAGCGAGGGATTCCATGTCGCGTGCCGTCCGGCGGTTCAGCCCCGGTGCAGCACGAAGCCCTCGATCGCCTCGTATTCCGGAAGGCCGAGGCGGTCGTAGAGGCGGGCCGTCTCGCGGTTGCGATCCTCCGCCCGCTGCCAGAATTCCCGCGGGTCGGTCGGGCCGGGGAAGAGGGCCCGGTCCTTTTGGCTCTCGTGCTTGAAGATCGCCATCCGCTTGCGGTTCACCTCGTCGGGCGAAAGGGGCACGGCCATGTCGATTTCGTGCGGCTCCCACTCCTGCCAGGCACCCCGGTAAAGCCAGAGCTCGCAATCGCGGGCCCACGCACGGTCGGCGAGGCTTTCCAGCGACCTGAAGATCGCGTTCAGGCAGACGCGGTGCGTGCCGTGTGGGTCGGAGAGATCGCCAGCCGCATAGATCTGGTGCGGCTTCACCTCGTCGAGCAGCTGCGACGTGATCGCGATGTCGTCGGGGCCGATCGGCTTCTTCCGAACCCGTCCCGTCTCGTAGAACGGCAGGTCGAGGAAGTGGATGTGTTCCGGCTTCACGCCGGAGTAGCGGGCGCCGGCGCGGGCTTCCGTGCGGCGAATCAGCCCCTTCACGGCCTGCAGTTCCGGCAGGTCGACCTCGCCGGCGTGCTTCGTGCGGAGGAAGGTGCGGATCTTGTCGGCGATCTCGCTCGGCTTCGTGCCGACGCCGAATGCCCGGCAGAATTCTTCCACGAAGTCGACGTGCCTGTCGGCCGATTCGTCCCAGACGGCGATGTTGCCGCTGGTCTGGTAGGCCACGTGCACCTCGTGCCCCTGCTCGCAGAGACGGATGAAGGTGCCGCCCATGCTGATCACGTCGTCGTCGGGGTGCGGGCTGAAGATCACCACTCGCTTCGGGAAATCGTCCGGCTGGGCCCCGCGGCCAATGGCCGCGGCCTGTTCGGCACCGCGGAGCTTCCGCGGTCGGCCCGGCTTGCCGCCCGGCCAGCCCGTGATCGTGTCCTGCATCGTGCGAAAGACCTCGATGTTGAGGTCGTAGGCCCGGCCGCGGTTGCTGACGAGATCCTGCAGGCCGTGCTCGCTATAGTCTTCATCGGTGAGCTTGAGGATCGGCTTCTTGAGCTGGAGCGCCAGCCAGATGACGGCCTTCCGCGTGAGGGCTTCGGTCCACTCCAGGCCCATCGAGTCGAGCGGGCCAACGAGCCACGGTGAATCGAACCGCGTGAGACGTGCCGCCGCGGCGCGGTCGAGCACGAACCGGGCGTCGGCGTGCTGCTGCAGCGCGCTTGCCGACACATGGCTGCAGGGCGGTTCCTCGACCGCCTTGCGGACGATCGGGGATTTGTGTTCGCCGAAGGCCAGGAGCACAACCCGTCGGGCGTCGAGGATCGATCCCACGCCCATCGTGATCGCCTGCCGGGGCACGTTCCACTCGCCAAAGAAATCGCTGGCGGCGTCGGATCGCGTCACGCTGTCGAGCGTGATGAGCCGGGTGCGGCTCTCGATCGCGCTGCCCGGCTCGTTGAAGCCGATGTGGCCGGTCCTGCCGATGCCTAGCAGCTGCAGGTCGATGCCGCCGGAGTCGCGGATCAGGTCCTCGTAGCGGGCACAGGCCTCGGCGACCTTTTCCCGCGGCAGCAGGCCATCGGGAATGTGGATCGCATCGGCCGGGATGTCGAGGTGGTCGAAGAGGTGCTCCCGCATGAAGCGGTGGTAGCTCTGCAGCGCTTCGGGCTGCATCGGCCAGTATTCGTCGAGGTTGAACGTGACGACCGTCTTGAACGACACGCCCTCCTCGCGATGCAGCCGGATCAGTTCGTCGTAGACGGCGACTGGCGTGCTGCCGGTCGCAAGCCCCAACACCGTCTTCTGGCCGACCGCCGCGCGGGACTGCACCAGATCGGCAATCTCGCGGGCCACGGCGCGGCTGGCGTCGCCCGGCTGGTCGTAGACCGTGACGGGGATCCGCTCGACCGTGTGCACATGGGGCAGGGGGCCGCGGTAGATTGGCGACGACGGCACGGCGGTGGGGCTGGCGGCCATGAACTCTCCTCGATTGTATCGGACGGAAGGACTCGCTCTAGAAGCTCATTATTATAAAAGCATCTTGATCCGGCCAACAGGAAGACGGGTTTCCCGATCTCGAACCCCCGTCGGTGGCGGCCCGCGTCATCGATAGCCTGAGTTCACTGCGCCTCGGGCCAGAGGGTCGGCACCGCAGGCAGCTCGACCGTGAGCGTGGGCTTCGTGCAACGGCCGGCGAGCGAAGGGTCGATCGGCTGGAAACCGAGGGCGAGGGCAGGGGAGTCGGCGGGCATTGAGAAGTTGCCGCGCAGCGGATCGGCAAACCTCGGGTCGGCGACGACCGAACGCTCGTCCTGGCCCGATGCCTGCCGCGCGGCGAGATCCTTCCCATCGGGAAACACCACGGGGCCCGATGCGTTCCAGTAGCAGTTGGCCTCCGTGACGATCCCCTTGGTCCAGTCGCCCTTCACGAGCGGCTTGTCGGAATTCCACCAGACGATGTTGCGGGCGAATCGGAAGCTCGTGTGGTCCTCGACGCGGGTGCGCTGCAACTGCCAGTCGCGGGCGCTGGCGAAGATGTTGTTCTCGATCGTGTTGTCGCGGCCGTAGTGCTGGTGGAAGCCGCCGGAACTGGTTCCGTGGACGATGTTGTTCCGCATCACCACGCCTGTCGAGCCCTCGTCGGTGTAGAGGCCCCAGCCGCCATAGTCGTGGCTGGTGATGCCATGGATCAGATTGCCCTCCACGACCGTGCCGGGCGACACGCCCAGCGTGTAGACCGCGCCCATGTCGGAGAGCACGCCGTGGCCGATATCGTGGACGTGGTTGAAGCGAATCAGGTTGTGGTGAGCTGGGCTCTCGGCGTAGCCCCAGGTCCAGCCGATCGAGACGCCCGAATAGGTGAGATCGAAAATGTCGCAGTGTTCGACGGTGGTGTGGGAGGCGTTGCCGATCCAGAGTCCGATCGCCGCCGAGTGGATGCGGCCCCCATGGGCGATCGTGCAGTCGCGGACCATATTGCCCGTGACGGCAGCCTCCGGGTCGGGGAGTTTTGCCGTGGTGCCCACGAGCACGCCACCGGCGGCGAGATCGACCATTTCGCACCGCGACAGAGTGCAGTGCTGGCAGCCGTGGCCCAGTTCGAATGCGTAGCGGCCGACGTGCCGCACGCCACAGCGTTCGAAGGCGACGTGTCGCGCGGCGGTGGCTGCGATCACCCCCCCCACGTTTACCTCCGCCTGCGGATACGACTGTCCGCCCGCTGGCAGGCCCCAGTTTCCATGGGCGAACGAAAGGCCCTCGATCCGGATGTGTTCCACGAATCGTTTGGCGGCCACGTCGCCGCGGAGTTCCAGGAGCCGGTCGAGCACCGGGGCCACGACCGTGACAGCCTCCGGCGTCTCGCCCGGCCGCGGGCAGTAGGTGAGCGTGCCGGTCGGTCGGTCGAGATACCAGGAGCCTGGCGCGCCGACCGCCTCGCGGACATTCTCCACGAGGTAGCGGTTGCCCTTGGGGAAGGAGCACCATTCATGAACGCCCCTGGTGCGTCCGGCGAACGTGACCGCCTTCTTCGTTGGATCACTCTCGATCGGTTCGATCGTGGCGATCGGCAGGCGGGTCATCGTCCACTTGTGGACGGCGACCACCTCCACGTCACCGAGGTTCGCCCAGTCGGTCCGCAGTTGATCGCCTGAAAAGACGAACCGATCGTGCCCCTTGCCCGCATTGGCCTCCGACGGCGGCAGCTTGTCGGCGATCGTGTACCAGCCCGTGGCGGGCAACACCGGCCGGAACCGACGCTGATCGTTGACGAAGAGCTGCGCGAAATTCCACGACCCCGCCTTCACCTCCGGGAGCACGACCGTCCAACGCGGTGTTTCCTGTTCCTTCGTCTGCGACACGGCCCACCCGGTGACGAGCCGGCCGCCGCTGAAGACCGGACGTGCCCCGTCGGCCGCGCGGATGATCGTCGGCGCCGCGGCGGTGGCTGAGTCTTCTGGCGTGACCACGAGCGTGGCCGCCAGTTCGTAGCGGCCATCGGCCACCTCGACCACGAACGGGCCGGCCCGGCTGGGCTCCGCGGCCCGCAATTCCCGAACGCGATCCAGCGCCCGACGGAGCGTGGCCACCGGCTGCGTCGCCGAGCCGTCGTGCTGGTCGTTGCCGGTCGGTGCCACCGACACGTCGGGGCTCGCGGTCCACCCACGGAGCCGGCAGTGCAACTGGGCGACGCGGCCCATGAAGTGGTCCATCGCAAAAGGCCCTGCGGCCTCGAGCATGTGCCGCTTGGCCTGGTCGTCGGCGCCGATCGCCTCGAAATAGAGCCCGAGGTAGAGATGGGCGAAGCAGCGTTGATTGCGGCGGGCATCCTCGGGACCGGCCTCGGCGGCCGCGAGCACGGCCGCAGGTTCGGCGCGGCCTGCGAAGAGTTCGAGAACTTCCCGCATCGGCACCCGCGAGTCGGCGCCAACGGGAATGATGGTCCGGCGGGCGGCGTCGGCACCGCGATCGCGGGCCACACACGCGAAGTGCCAGGCGACGTTTTCGACGTCAGCCGGATTTACGGTGCGATGGAGTTCGAACTGCCGGCGGCCGTCGTCGAAGCGGTCGGCATAGTAGAGGGCCAGGCCTCGCTGCCAGAGTTCGGGCTCGCTGTCAGGCCGGGCCGCAACCAGCTGGTCGAAGACCTTCGCCGATTCAACAGGCTCGGCCGCAAAGAAGAGCCGGACCGCCTCGTTGAACAGTGCGGCCGGGTCGGCCGGTGCATCCCCGTGGGCGGCACCGGTCGCCACGCACAGCATGGTTGCGAGGCAGAGCAATCCGCGCAGCGTTCTCGGTTGGGGCATGGCTGTGTGGCGGGGCTTTTCAGGCCGCCGCCTTAAGGAGCGAACGCGGGGCAGAGAGCGGAAAGTTTAACCGCTGTCTGCCCGGGCTGCCCGTCTTGCGAGTCAACTGTCAGTACAGTATACCACCGTCGTTGCATTTTTCTGGGTCCCCTCGGCTGCGCGGCATGAGTGTGGGATTCCCGACTTTCTCCCCGCAGGACTTCGAGTCATATGGCCACGCTGCAGGCATCCCGGGGGGGCTCCGCTGATATGAGTGGCTCCCCATCAATCCGTCGGGTCGAGACCGTGCTCGTCGACGTGCCGCTCGGCCAGCGGACGATCACCGACTCGCAGTCGAGCGTCGATTCCGTCGAGTTTCTCCAGGTGCGGATCCATACCGATGCGGGCGTCACAGGCTACGGCTTCAACTGGAACTACTCCAAGGGACTCAAGGCGGCGAAGGTGATGATCGACGAGTGCTATGCACCGGCCGTCGTCGGCAAGCCGGCGCTCGAGCGGCACTCGCTCATGAAGGCGATGCACTCCACGACCCATTTCATCGGCAGGGTGGGCGTGGCCCGCGTCGGCCTGGCGGCGATGAACCTCGCGCTCTGGGACATCCAGCTCAGGCTGGAGGAGCAGCCGCTCTGGCGGCATCTCGGCCCCTGCAAGTCGAAGGTCAAGGCCTACAACACCGACGGCGGCTGGCTCACCTGGAGTACCGAGGAGCTGATCTCCGACATGCAGCGGATCATCGACCGCGGCTTCGACGCGGTGAAGATGAAGCTCGGTCGGCCCGATCCACGGGAGGATTTCGAGCGGGTGAAGGCGGTGCGGAAGGCGATTGGTGACACGATCAAACTGATGGTCGACGTCAACACTGTCTGGGACCTGAAGACGGCGATCGTCTGGGGCCGCCGGCTCGAGCAGTTCGATATCGCCTGGCTCGAGGAGCCGATGCATCCCTTCGACGTGCGGGCCCATGCCGAACTGGCGAAGGCGCTCGACGTGCCGATCGCCGTGGGCGAGACGATCTACACGCTCCACGACTTCCGCGACTACATCGATCAGAAGGCGGTCGACATCGTGCAGGCCGACGTCACCAAGCTTTCCGGCATCGAGGAGTGGCTCGACGTGGCGGCACTCGGGCGGGCCTACGGCCTCACCGTCATCCCGCACACGAACGTGCAGCACAACGTGCACGCCCAGTTGGCCGCGGCGACGGAAAACACGCCGATGGTGGAGTGCTGCTACGAG
>CAYSPN010000108.1:0-25709 GCA_964432895.1 uncultured Candidatus Kuenenia sp. | reverse complement strand
GGTCAGGCTCGTGTCGAGGGTGGTGAGGCCGAGGCCGTCGGAGCCGAGCATGGGCAGTTCCGTGGCCGTGAAGATCACCTGTTGCAACGCGCCGGGCTTGGCACCGGGCGGCAGCTTGCGGCCCGCCGGCGGCTCGAACTCCTGCCGCGGCTGGCCTGGCGGTGCGACGTCGTCAGGCAGCAGCGGCTCGGTGAGATCCTGCGGGTCGCCAAGCGCCGCCAGCCGGATGCGGTCGAAGATGGTTTGATCCCGCTGCGGCTGCAGCTCTGCGAGCGACTCCTGGTCGACCGGCGGCAGCGGCGTGATGACGTTGTCGGCCGCGTCGTCGGCCCTGGCGGCTGCCGCGGCGACGAGCAGCAGGCAGAAGCATGCCCACGGTCGCGTCCGGTGCCTCGCAACGCGCAATCGGCACGTTAAAAACTTGCCGCCCCGAGGATGCGGAGACAAGGCATGCATAAGCAACGGGTTCCGATGTTCGAACCGACTGCGTCGCGCGTCGTTCGTCTTCGTGGTTCACACGGCTTCTTGGAGTGGCCAGCGCGGATTCCCTCGCTTGCGCTTCGGGCTTGCATGGGAAATGGGGGTCATCCAAGCCCGCAGCGCAAGCAAGGGAATGTGGGCGGCAGCACGTCGCGTGCCGAGCAGGATCACACGATGTCGTGTTTTTCGTAAAGTCAGTAGGCAAGGCCCACGCGGAGCATGAGCGTGCTGTCCAGGTCTTGATACTGTCCCTGCGGCGGGCCGTCGACGAAGAAGAGCTGCCGGGCGAAGACGTAGCCCACCTCCATGTTGCCGGTGAGGCCGTGCCCGGCGACCGGCACGAACTCCGTGCCGGCCGTCACGCGGATGTCGTTGTAGTCGAAGGGGGAGATGCTGTCGCCGTTGGGGTTGTAGGTGTCTCGACGAAAGGTCCACGCGCCACCACCGTACTCGCCGGCGAAATAGCCCCAGACGTTGCGATTGCCCATCGTCGTGAGCCGCCGGGTGACCCGCGGCGTGGGGAAGAGAATGTCGTATCGGGTGTCGGCGTCGGGCGTCCACGTGAAGCCCAACACCGGCAGCAGCTTCACGAGGTTGCGGTCGAGGTAGACGATGCCCGCCTTGCCCTGCACGGTGGGGGTGAGCTGGAGCGTGCCGACCGCGCGGCCCATGAGTCGCCAGCTCTGCCAGACGAAGACGTCCCAGTTGGTGTAGATGCCGACCCGCACGCCCAGTTCGGCGCCGAAGAGTGGCGTGAACCGCGGGTTCCAGGCGGTGTCGATGAACACGTCGTAGGTGCTCGGCGGCAGGTCGGCGGTCATCGTCGGCGTGGTCTGCGGACCGTCCCAGAGCTGCAGGCCGAAGCCGGGCGTGATCAGAAGCGGCGCGTGGTTCAGGTTTGCCTGTGAGTTGTGGAAGAACGGCACGGCAAACGTGGCCGTCGTATCGAGTTCATTGACGCCGACACTCGTTCCCTGCCCGTTGCCGAAGAGGTAGGCCCAGCTGCCGCGGGCGCCCTGGTAGAGCCGCATCGTCTCCTGAAACGTGGAGTTCTGTGATGGATAGCCGGGCGGAAAGAGCGAGCCGCTCATGTTCGGCGGACCCTGCGTGGGCGTGAGCGACGGTGCGGCGGTCGAATACCCGGGATAGCCGGGCTGGCCGTTGATCGCCGAGGGCGCCCAGGTCGACGGTGTCGGTATGCTGGAGGCAGGCGCGGGAAACACCTGGCCGGCCTGTGGCGCGTAGGCGTCCCAGGCCGGGGGCGGCGGCATCGGCGTGCCGTAGGGTGAGGCCTGCGCGATGCGGTCGAGCGATGAGGCGGCGGGCGGCGGCAAGCTGACTGTCTGCGCAGCGGCAGACCGACACCAGCACGCCGCGCACGCGCCAGTCAAAAGCGTCAGGAAGAGAAGCAGCTTTGAGCGCACAGCCTACGCCACTCCTGGCGGTTTTTTGCCGCTGGAAACGCAACACAACGCCGCAGTCGACCACGGCACAGACGGGGGGTACCGCGCGTGGCGCGGGAGGGTCAAGACCTAGCGGCCCACTGGACGGCCGAGAGTCACCGCCAGAGTGCCGCCCTTGCCCGAACTGCCGGGTCAGAGATGCCATCCCGGCCAGATCCGCTATTTTACCAGCACGCTCAGCGTTCCCGCAGCGAGCTGCTTATGAGCTGCTTATGAATGGACACGTGCACGATGGACCACGTCTTTGAGTCTCCTGACCCGATCGACTCGACTGTGCTCCTGACCCGGACCGGGCTGGCCACGTTTGAGCACCATGCGATCGTCTGCTCGACGATGGAACGGGCGAGGGAACTGGCGGTGTTGCCGAACTGCCCGCTGCCGGCGGCGGTGGTCGCCGACATGCAGTCGCTTGGCCGTGGGCAGCGCGGGGCCCGCTGGTGGCAGGCTCCCGGCAGCCTCGCGGTGAGCGTGGTGGTCGATGCCACACGACAGGCCCAGGACAATGCCCAGGCCGGGCCGCCGGCGGTGTGGTCGCTGGCCTGCGGCGTGGCGCTGGCCGAATCGGTGGCGGCGGTCGCGCCTGGGATCGAGCCGATGGTGCGGTGGCCGAACGACATCGAAGCCAATGGCCGCAAGCTCGCCGGCATCCTCGTGGAGACCACGGCCGGTGGCCGGGCCATCTTCGGCATCGGCGTGAACACCACCGGCTCCTGCGGGGATGCGCCGCCGCTGCTCGACAGGAAGATCGTCACGGTGCCCGATCTGACCGGCAGCTCGCTGCCGCGGGAACGACTGCTTGTGGATTTTCTGCCGCGGCTGTTTGCGCTGTTGGCGGCGACGGCCGTCGATCCCGAGGCGTTCGTGGTCCGATACCGGGCGCGATGCGGCCTCGACGGCCATCTCATCACGGTCTTTTCCGGCGATGAGCGGCTGACAGGCCTCTGCCGGGGTATCGCGGCCGATGGCAGGCTCGTGCTCGACACGTCATCCGGCCGGGTGCACGTCAGCTCCGGCAGCCTCACCGATCCGGCCGACATCTGGCGTGGGGCATGAGGGCGATCACTTCCGGCGCGATCGCAGCGCCACCACGCAGATCTCCCGGCCACCGGTGGAGATCTGTCGGGCCCGAGGCGTGAAGCCCCACTCGCGGAACTGATCGAGCCAGCCCGGCAGTTCTTCGGCCCGCGACCAGTCGGGCAGCTTGAGCGTGGCGATGATGCCGGCGGGTTTTCCGTGGGCGGCCGTCACGATCCTGCCGATCGAGGCGAGCGTGCTCTTCGGGTCGATGTTCATGTCGGCGACGATCCAATCGACGCCGCGGAAGTTCTTCACTTTCACGTCGCGGGCCCGCATCCGCCACTGTTCGAAGTTGGGGTGTGCCGCCACGCGATCGTCGACGAGGGCCGGATCAATGCCGACAACCTTGAGCCCGGCCTCCAAGAGTCGCTGACAGGCGCCGCCGGGCGAGGCACCGAGTTCAACGGCCTGCTGGCCAGGCCGCAGGTCCACACCGAAGGTTGCGATCGCCTCGTCGAGCTTGAGCCATGCCCGTGAGACCTTGTCTGCCGGCAGCACGGTTGGGTGCATGCCGCCGGGCTGGCAGCTCGTCGACGCGCCGGCGCGATGCCAGCCCACCCACCAGCGGTCGGCCGTGTCGATCAGGCAGTCGAGCACGAGGTCACCTGGTTGAGCCACTGGAGGCAGCGAGGCTGGCTTGCCGTAGGCCGACAACAGGAGTCCACGGATGGCCTGGGGATCAACCGGTGCATCCGCCTGAGACTCGAGCCTCGGGTCGCGGTGCCAGACATGAATGTTGTCCCAGGCGGTATGGGCGACCAGCGCCTGCACCGCCGCAATGCGGTCTGGATCCGAGGCCCCCGACACCTGGCCGAGCGAGCGGACCACCGCCCGCGCATAGATAAGGTCTGGGAAAAAATCGTCGGGCGGATCAAAGTCGCCCAGGCGGAACGTCACCACGCCCCGCCGCCAGGCCGCCTTTGACACTTCCGGGAGGACCGCGTCCTGCCGACGGACGAGGCTCGCTTCGGCGCCCCCCTGGCAGGTCGCCAGCAGAAACGCTCCCCGCACGGCGGGGGCCGGGGTTGCCGGAGGGCTCTCGCGACGGGGGGAAGGGCTCGTGGGTGACGTGCGGGGCATGCCCCAATCGTACACCCAAAAAATCAGGCCGGCCCGGGCGCCCAAGGGCCCGGGCCGGCCTTTCTCGTCTGAACGCGGAAAAGGGACGGGAGCTGGGTGGCGAAACAATCGTTTCGCCTTGGTTGAAAAAGTTCCCGAAAGAACTCAATCAACCACCTGCTCAGCCGTGGCCCTTCTTCTTCTTGGCGACCTTCTTGGCAGCCTTCTTCTTCTTCTTCGCCATTGTGATGGCTCCTTGCCACGAGCACCCGCACTGTTACACGACCATTCCCCCGGGTGCTCTGTGGGAGGGAACAGTCGACGTTGCGCTTCGCGTCGAAGCGAGCCAAACATCGTGTTGAGACGGTGCTTGGCAACACGTCATCGCGCTGCGCAAGGGAGTTGTGAAGGATGACAGCGAAAACTGTCAAGAGAAATCCAGAAAAATTTTCGGATTTTTTTGCGGGAGGTCGTCATAGACCACCCGCGGAGACGTTCCGAACGATTATGCGTTTCGTGACGCGGTCGCGCGATCAGTGCCGCGTGCGTGGCTCGTTGCCCATGCCGTCAGCATGTCGAACTGCTTGGCAAAGTCCTGTTCATCCACACCGAGCGGACTCTTGAAGAAGCAGGCGAGGTATTCCAGTACGCCGTATTCACCCGCGCGATGCGAGCGTTCCACCAGCCGCACGAGGTCGAGCACCAGCGGGGCTGCCAGGATCGAGTCGCAGCCCTGCCAGGTGAACTGCATCGTCATCGGCGTGCCGAGGAAGCCGCGGAAGTGGATGTGATCCCAGGCCGTCTTCCAGTCGCCGAGGCTCTTGATGTATTCGATCGAGACGTGGGTCTGCGGCGGGTAGCCGAGGATGGCGGCCAGGAGGTGGTCCTTGCTCCGCACCTTGGCCTGCTTGTTCCGCGGGTCGTCGAGGACCTTGCCGTCCATGTTGCCGAAGATGTTGTGGCCGACCCAGCTCATCACCTCCAGGTTCCGCGCGGCGAACATCGGCGCCAGCACGCTCTTGAGGAGCGTCTCGCCGGTCTTGCCGTCGCAGCCGGTGTGGGCGATCCGCCGCTGGCGGGCCGCCTCCTGCAGGGCTTCGGGCGTGGAGCCTGTCGAGGGTGTGAAGTTGATGTACGACGCACCGGCTTCGAACGCGGCCAGGGCATAGAGGCTGCTGGCCGGCAACGGGCAGGCCCGCGGGTCGTCGAGCAAAGGTTCAAGTTCGGCGAATGACCGCGGGATCGGCAGTGCCGCCGGCGGCTCGGTGGAGGCGACGTTCACCACCACCACGTGGCGGAGACTGTTGGTCCGGGCGAAGGCCTCGATGTCGGCCCGTACGCGGTCGATTGCCTGCCGCGGAGTCTCCACGAGGGCCGCAATCGAGTCGTCGGCCAGTTCGCGGATCTTGTCCCCCGCCGCGACGACGGTGCCCGGCCGCAGGCGGGATTCCGTCTCGGCAAAGAAGTCAGCCGCGCCGTCGAGCAGTTCAGGCATGATCGCGCGGCTGTCGGTCCACATGCGGCGGGCCTCGTCGGCCAGCCGGCCTGGCCGGATGTCGTGGCCACCCACGACGATGTCGGCAAAGTCGACCAGATCGAGCCGCGTGAAGGGATCAAGCGCGGTGACGAGGCCGACCGGCTCGATCGCGCCGCGGGCGAGATTTGCCAGGCCAGTGATCGCGGTGGTGGCCACGCCCCCTTTGGCCCCGATGAGCCACAGTCCGATACGGCTGCCTGACATGGGAGATGCTTTCTCAAGAGGTTGTGAGCGGCGAAACGGCTGGGAAACAGGCCGACGGGTGGTATCATTCTGGTCAGCCACCACGCATCACGCAAACCATCATGGAAAGTAAGGAGCCCTTCCAAGGCCGCATGAATCCTATGGAGTCTTCCAAGAGCCTGCATTCTAAGAGCCTGCAATTGGCCCAGCGCATGCGAGCGCTCGAGCCCTCCGCCACACTCGCCATGGCCGCCCGCGCCTCCGCGATGGCCGCCGCCGGCGTCAACGTCGTCGACCTCTCGGTCGGCGAGCCCGATTTCCCGACGCCGCTCCATATCTGCCAAGCCGCCGAGGCGGCGATCCGTTCAGGGAAAACGAAATACACCCCTGCCGCCGGCATCCCCGATCTCCGCAAGGCAGTCGCGGCCGACTACACCCGCCGCACCGGTCTGGCTGTGACGCCCGCCCAGGTGGTCGTCTCCAATGGCGCGAAGCACTCGCTTCATAACGTGTTCACGTCGCTTCTCAACGAGGGAGACGAGGTGATCGTGCCGACGCCCTACTGGGTGAGTTACGCGGAGCTGATCAAACTGGCGGGCGCGAAGCCGGTGCTCATCCCCACGCGGATCGAGGACGACTTCAAGCTGCGACCGGCGAGCTTGCGTGCTGCCATCACGCCGGCCACGCGGATGCTCCTGCTCTGCACGCCGAGCAACCCCACTGGCGTCGTCTACTCAGCTGACGAGCTCAAGGCTCTCGCCGACATCGCCATCGAGGCCGACCTGGTCGTCGTCTCCGACGAGATCTACGACCAACTGGTGTTCGACGGCCAGAAGGCGGTGTCGTTTCCGACGCTGCGTCCGGGGCTCGAGAGCCGCACGGTGGTCGTCGCGGGCGTGAGCAAGACCTATTCGATGACCGGCTGGCGGATCGGCTGGACGATCTGTCCGGAGCCCTTGGCCAAGGCGATCGGCAATCTGCAGAGCCAGGAGACGAGCAACCCCTGCAGCGTCAGCCAGCATGCGGCGGTGGCGGCGCTCACCGGCCCGCAGGAGTGCGTGGCCGAGATGTGCCGGGCGTTTGAAAAGCGTCGCGACCTCGTAGCGGCTAGGCTCTCGGGCATTCCGGGCGTGCGGCTCCCGCGGATTGGCGGCGCATTCTACGCGTTCTTCGACATTGCGCCGGCGCTCGCGAAGGGCACCAACGGCATCACCAACAGCATGCAGTGGTGCGAGGCGCTTCTGGAGCAGGAGCACGTGGCGCTCGTGGCCGGCAGCGCGTTTGGTGCCGAGGGGCACGTGCGGATGTCGTTCGCGGCGTCGGACGCGAAGCTCACCGAGGGCCTCGACCGGATCGCCCGGTTTTTGGGCGCGTGATCGGCGGCACGTATCCCCTTGCTCGCGCTGCGGGCTTGCAGGGGATTCCCGCTTCATCCAAGCCCGAAGCGCAAGCGAGGGAAACCGTCTTGTAGACCCGTTTCTAGGCGTTACAGCGCCAGCGCCCGTAGGTCGCGGAACTCGACCTTCATCACCAGGCCGCCGTGGATCTGCAGGCCGATCGGCGCCGGCTCCGCATACGTGGCGTTTTTGTATTGGGAAACCTGCTCGCCGTTGAGCCAGACGGTGAACGTGTCGCCCTTCGCCTCGACGCGGATCCGGTTCCACTCACCGACTTTCAAGAGTTCGGCTGCACGGCTCGCCCGCGCCTCCTCCGGATATTTTCCGTTGTAGAAGGAACAGGTCATATCCTTTTTCAGACTCCGCGACACGCCGATCTGCACCTGCAGCTCCGGCTTTCGCACCATAATGCCGCTGTCGATCTCGCCGGTGAACCGCACCTCTCCCTCCACGATCACGTCGCCATACGGCTTCTCCGTAAAGAGCATCGAGCCCTTCTTCTGTTCGTCGCTCTGGCCCACGATGACGCCGTCCACGACTGTCCAATAGGGTTCGGCCGGCACCTTCCAGCCTGTGAGATCAGTGCCATTGAAGATCGGCGGCAGGCTCGCCGTCGGCGCGACCTCGGCCGCACCCGCGGGCGTGTGAGCGACGGTCAGGCCGAGGCATGCGATCACAAGCGAAGCGACAGCGGTGCGGTAGAGTATGGCCATGGCCTGATTTCCTTTGCGAGTGCTGCGGGCGTGGATGGAGCGGTGAAGCGTGCATTCTTTAAGAGTTCAGGCCGCGATGCAACCGGCCGGTCAGGCGACCGTGGGTATCGTGCTGGCCGGCGGCGGCTCCACACGCCTGGCATCCGCGGCCGGGACGACCGGTGGTGGCAAGGCGTTGCTCACGTTTCACGGCCGCACGTTTCTGGAGCATGTCGTCGCGGCGGTGGCGACCGAGGTGGACCAGACGATTGTGGTGGCTGCGCCGGCGCAGACACTTCCGGACCTCGAGGGTGTGCGGATCGTGCATGATCGCACACCGGGCGCAGGGCCACTCGCGGGCCTCCGCGACGGGCTGCGGATGGCGCTGACCGTCGATCAGGGTGCCGCGTCACCGCCCCGTCTCGCCTTCGTGGCATCGTGCGATGTGCCACTCTTGCGCCGGGAGGTTGTCCGGCGGCTCCTGGACGTGGCGGCGGAATCTGGCGCCCTTTGGACCGTGCCGGTCGTGCACGGCCACAGGCAGGTGCTCGCGTCAGTCATGCGTGTCGAGTTGCTCTCACGGATCGATGCCTGGCTGGCCACGGGCCGACGCGATCTGCGTGGTCTTCTTGCCGAGATCGCCCGGGAGGATCCGCGCAGCATCCGCGAGTTGACTGAGGAAGCATGGAAGGCCGTCGACCCGATGCTCGTCTCGTTCGTCGATATCGACACGCCTGACGACCTCGCGAGGCTGCAATCGCGGTGATATTCGCCTTCGCGGCAGGGGGTGGAGGCTTCTATACTCCGACCCCTATGGCGAGGCGACATGCACGATCCGACGATGAATGGCAGCCGCAGCCGCAGCCGCGGCGCCGTCGCCGCGTCTTCTCGCTGGCGGCCCTCGCCGTGCTCGCGGCGGCCGCCTGGTTTGCGCCGGCGGTGGTCGTGCTCACCGATCTTCGCGACCGGCCACTCGCGGCCATTTTCGACGGCATCGATGGCCGGGTGACCAGTCGCGCGGCCCAGTGGCAGTGGTGGGGCACCATCGAATACCGCGATGTCGTGCTCCGCGATCCGGCAGGTCGGCCGCTGGTGGCCGTGCCCCGCGTTGTGATCGATCGTGGCCTGGTGAGTCTGCTTGTCAATCCGGGCGATCTGGGCGCGGTGCGGTTGATTGGCGGCGAGGCGCTGGTGGAGGTCCGTCGCGGCGGCAGCACGATCGAGGATGTGCTCGCGCCATGGCTGGCGGCCGTCGCGCAGGCAACGGCAGTGCCGGCGTCGTTCGAACTCGAGGTGGTCGATGCCGCCGTCGAACTGGTCGATCTCGAACGCAACGACGCCTGGCGGATCACCGATCTGTTGGCGGCCGGCACCGTGCGGCCCGACGCCACGCTCGCCGGCTGGACGATCTCGGGCCGCGCGCGTCATAGCGGTACGCCGCTCCGGGATGTCGCTGCCGCGGCCAATCGCATCGCCTCGGACCGTGTGCAGGATTCCGCCGGGCCGGTGCCGAGCGGATCCCCTGCTTGGGATCAGGCTGGTGGACCGGCCGGTGGCGCAGACAGGGCTTCACCGTCAGCCAGGCTCGATCGCACAACGGTCGCCGCCGGCGCCACAGCCATCCTTGCGCGAGACGGCGGCTGGTCGGTGTCGTCGCCCGACAGCCAGCCCACCGCGCAGACGCGAACGCTCGCCGTGGCTGCCACCCGGCTGCCGTTGGGAATTTCGAGCGTGCTGGCCACGCGGTTCGATGCGGCGCATGTGCTCGATGGACTGGCCGACGTGCGGCTCGACATCACCCTGCCGCCACCCCACGATGCTTCCGTCGGCGATGACGTCGGCCCGCCACGCAACAAGCCGCCCGCGCGGCCCGCGGCTGAAACGGTTCGCGTGGCCGGCGTCGTGTCAGGATCGCAGCTGGCGATCTGCCAGGCCGAGACGCTGGCAGAACTGATCACGCTCGATCGCGGCGAGATGCCGATCGATCTGTCGGTCGATGGCGACCGGATCACCGTGCGGTCGCTGAAGGTGAACTCGCAGCTGTTCAAGGCCGAGGCGTCGGGCCGGATCCGCCTGCCTGCCGGGGGCACGTGGGACTGGGCCGAGGCGCTCGCGGCGGAGAATTTCGCGGTGGCCGCGGATGTCGATCTCGCTGCCGCCGCGCGGGCCATGCCTGGCGGCCTCACTGTGCGGCCCGATGTTCGGGTCACCGGCGGGCAGTTGCAGATCACAGCCGTCGCGCGGTCCGATGGCAACGAACGCGTGCTCGAGGTGCGTGTGAGTTCGCGGGACCTCGCGGCCGTGCAAAGCGTCGTCGCCACGCAGCAGGATGCTTCGGGAGTCGGCGGCGGGCCACGTGACGGTGGCAAACGTGAGGAGCGATTGCTGCGGTGGAACGAACCCTTCACCGCCTGGCTGCGGGGCCGACGTGGGGCGGCCCGTGGCGACCGGCTGCGGATCGAAGAGGCGCGGATCTCTTCACCTGCGGTGGAGGTCTCTGCCTTTGGCACTGCAGAGTCTTCGACCGTGCAGTGGACACTCGACTTCGACAAGCTTGTGGCCGAGGCGGGTGAAGTGCTCGAGCTCGAGGGTGTGCAGCTCGCCGGCACGTCCCGTGGGCGGGTGGATCTCGAGCGGGTGCCGGGCACCATGGCATCCCACGCCAAGGTCTCGGCGAGCCTGTCGAATTTCGAATTGACGCGACCCGGCAGAACCCCGTGGCGGGATGCGGAGCTCTCGATCGAAGCCGAAGGCTCGGGCGGCGTAGCCGGTGCCGCGCTGCTCATCGATCAGGGCCATGCGGTCGTCGCAGCGGCCGAGGACACACTCGAAGTGACGCTCACTGGCGGGGCACTGGTGAATATTGGGTCGGCCCTCTCCGCGGGTGTGCGACGGAACGACCCCTGGCTGCGGGCGGCGCCGGGGTCGCAGTCGATCGCGGCGGACTGTTCCCTGACGGGTGATCTGGCCCGCTGGCAGCCGCGATGGGAAGGCGTGCTGCCGTCGACGGTCCTCGAGGGCGTGGAACTTGGTGGCTTTGCAAAGGTGTCGGCGGCGCTGGCAGCGCAGGGCGGCAGCTGGCAGATCACGCGGGCCGGTGGCGAGGTTGAAAAGCTGACGGTGATGTGCAACGGTCGGCAGATCAGCGAGCCACGGGCTGTGGTGAGTGCTGCGGGCCAGTGGAATCCCGCCACCGGGCAGGTCGAAATCTCGTCGGCCGAACTCCTCACGCCGACGCTCTCGCTGCGTACCGGCGGGCTTGCTCTGCTGCCATCGCGGGGAAACGGTCCGGTGCGTTCGGGCCTCGGCCTCGATCGCCCAGGCAAGGATAGCCGAGTGACCGACAGCATCGTCGACAGGTTTCGCGGCAAGCTGCAGTGGCAGGCCGACGTCGCGCGGCTGGAACGCTGGCTCCTGCCTACGGCGACGGCGAGCCGCTGGCCGGCGGCGGGCCGGGCCTGGGGCACTGCCGAGATCCTCGACACGCCGATCGGCATGAACGTGTTGGTGGAGGCCACGGGCAGTCAGCTCACGCTCTCGGGCCTGCCGGCTGGCCCGGCAACCGGCGCTGTCGGGGCGAACAGCCGCGAGGCTGGTGCGGCGGTCCCGCTTTGGAGCGAGCCGCGGGCCACGCTCGTGCTGGAAGTGACCTGCCCGCCGGCGGCCGCTGCCGAACGGATGACGGTGAACCAGCTCAAGCTCGAGTCATCCACCGTGGCCGTCGCGGCCGCGGGCAGCATCGGCGAACTCTCATCGCGGCGGATGGTCGAGCTGGGTGGGAACGTGGCCTATGACTGGGAGCAGGTCTCCCGGCTGCTGACACCCTGGACGGGCGGGCGGCTGCGGCTGGCCGGCGCCGGTGCCCGGCCGTTCATGCTCCGCGGTCCGCTCGGACAGCTCGTCGCGAACGCTGGGGTAGCGGCAGGGAATACCGGCCAGCAGCTGTCGCTCCCCGAGGACTGGCTGCCGTCGGCCCGCGGTGCCCAGACCGAGAAAGTGGCCCGTGTCGCGTTGCCGCTGCCGGCGACGCCCCGCGCCACCACGGATCTCTCGGACCGTCTGCGGGCGGTCTCGATCGACACCTCCGCGGCGTGGACGGCCGCGGAGGTCGCCGGGTTCCAGTTCGCCCCCGGGGAGATGCCGGTGCGGTTCTTCGAGGGCCAGTTGGCGCTTGGGCCGTTCGATCTGGCCGTCTCAGGCGGCCGTCTCCGCGGATCGCCGTGGCTGCGGCTCCTGCCGGCGCCGGGTGAGTTGATCGTGCCGCCCGGCCGCAGCCTCGACCGCGTGGTGATCACCCAGCAGTTGTGCGATCGCTGGTTCAAATGGCTCGTGCCGCTGATCGGCCAGTCGACGCACACGCAAGGCCTGATGAGCGTCGATCTGGCCGGCGCGCGGCTGCCGCTGGGCGATCCCTTCGGCGGCGAGGCTGCGGGTCAGGTGATCTTCGAGAATCTCGAGTCGACGCCGGGTGAGCGGGTGCAGCCGCTGGTGAACCTGATCGTCAAGCTGCAGACGGCGATCGATCCGCGGTTTGCGTTTGGCGACAAGGCGGTGCTCTTGCGGGTGCGGCCCGAGCCGGTCAGCGTGCGGCTGGCCGACCGGCGGCTCTGGCATGAGGGACTCGTGATGGACTCAGGTCAGCTCGTGATTCGTTCCGCCGGCAGCGTCGGCGCCGACGGCACGCTCGCGATGGTGGTTGAGGTGGCCTTCCGCGGCGACATCATGGGGGCCACACCGGTGGTGGGCCAACTGCTGCGGACGCCGCTTGTCATTCCGCTCAAGGGCACGGTGCACCGGCCGCAGTTCGACGCGCGGGCGATCGACGTGATCCTCGCCCGCGTCATGGAGAACACCGCCGAGGCGCTCATCGGCCCCAAGCTCAGCCGCGACCTCGAGACGCTCTTCGGCAATCCCCAGCCGCCGGAAGGCACGCCGCCGCCGGGCCCTGCCGTGCCAGGCCAAAACACGCTTGAGTTTCCGCAGCCGGCGAAGTAGTGGCGGCATGGGTGAGCCACCACGCCATGCATGGTGATATCATCCGGAGCGAGGCACCTCATGAGAATCACGTTCGTGCAATCGGGAGGGTTTGCGGGGATGCTCAAGGGCTGCGTGATCGACGCTGCCGACCTCGCCCCCGACGAACGCCTGGAACTCGAGTCGCTCGTCGCCGCGAGCGGCCTCACGGAATCGCTCGAGCGGTTTTCGGCCGTGGGCCGCGACCTGCGGCAGTACGAGATCGTGATCGAGCGGGATGCTGCGGTGCAGCGAATCGTCTGCGATGATCGCTCCGTGCCGGAAGCGGCCCGGCCGCTCGTGGCATTCCTGGTGGCACGGGCCCGGCCGCAGCCCCCGCAGTAGATGCCTCGCCGGACCAGTGCCGCGCCGTCGGCGGTCAGGAGGGTCGGTCTGCATCCGCACGGAGCCGGCGATCGATAGCTGCGATCAGCCGCGCGAGCGTGCGGGCATACGAAAAATGCTCCACCTCGAGCCTGTGCCGGGGCGAATCGACGTAGCGGACGGTTCGTGACCGCGGCGGCAGCCGCCGCTGCCGATAGAGCCAGGCTGCCGCCCGCGGTGCGGTTCGCGCCGCCACGGCCATCCGTGCCACGAGCTTCGCCTGCAGATCGGTGAGCCCCCACTGGCCGCTGTCGGGCTGGATCAGCCCCACCACGGCGAGGTCGTCGCGGGTGGGATGCAAGAGATTCATGAACAGCCGCGGCACGCCCTCGGCATCGGCGTCGAGAAGCTCTCCGTCGATAAAGGGGAGCGTGACGCGGTAGCCCGTCGCGCAGATCACGACGTCGAAGTCCTCGCGGCTGCCGTCGGCGAACACGACCGCCTTGCCGTCAAAGCGGGCCACGTCTCCCTGCAGTCGCACCGATCCGGCGTCGATCCTGCGGCAGAGGTCGCCGTTGATGACCGGATGGGTCTCCCAGAGTCGGTGGTCGGGCCGCGGCAGGCCGTGCCGCCAGGGCAGCCCGATCTCGCGGTCGATTGCCCGCAGGCTCAACAGCCGCCGCAGCCACAAGGGCAGACCCAGCTTCAAGAGGCGTTCGCCCCGCAGGTCGGCCGGCCGGCCCATGATGAACCGCGGCACGAGGAAGTAGCCGCGGCGGAGGGAGAGCACGGTCTCCGTCGCATGCGATGCGCAGTCAACCGCGATGTCACAGGCCGAGTTGCCGCCGCCGATCACCAGCACCCGCTTGCCTGCGATCTCGATCGGCTGCGTGGGCGACTTGTAGTGACAGGCATGCACAAGCGCGTTGGTGAAGGTGCCGGGGATCTCTGGAAACCGCGGGTCGCGGTTGTGGCCGGTGGCGATGACGACGCCGGCGTAATGCCTGGCTGCCTGGCCGGTCGCGTACACCGTCCAGCCGCCGCCGGGGGCCCGCTCCACCCGCTCGACGGCCGAGTGCGTGCGGATGTGTGGCACGAGATCGAAGTGTCGCGCGTAGCGGCGGAGGTAGTCGAGGCACTGCGTGTGGTCTGGGTAGGCCGGCCACTCCCGCGGCATCGGGAAATCGGTGTAGGCGGTGAGCGACTTCGAACTGATGAGCCGGGTCGATGCAAAGACACTCGACGCGGCCGAGCCGAAATACCAGTTGCCGCCGACATCATCCTCGCGTTCGAGGCACTCGGCGGCGACGCCGGCGGCCAGCAGGTTCTTGAGAGTCGTCAGGCCCGACGGCCCGGCACCGATGACGCACCACGTGTCGGGTTGTGGTCGCATGGGCGTCTTCAGGAATCGGCGCGTTCGCGGAACATGGAGGTGATGGTCCTGGCGAGCCGGGCCACGTCGTCAGCCGTATGGTGCCAGGAAAGACTCGCCCGCACGAGGCTTTTTCCTTCTGGCACGCTGGGTGGCCGGATCGCAGGCACGAACAGTCCGGCCTCGGCCAGCCGCGCGGAGACGGCCACGGCGTCTGCCGCAGCGCCGACCACGATCGGCACGATCTGGGTCGTGGAGTCGCCGATGTCGACGCCGCTATGCGAGAGGAGATCGCGAAACGCAGCCGCACGATGCAGGAGTTCTCGGCGGCGGTGCGGCTCCTCTGACAAGAGCGTGATGGCGCGGGTGGCGGCGGCGGCCACGGCAGGCGGATGGGCTGTGGAAAAAATCCAGGCGCGGGCCTTGTGCCTGAGCCAGTGGATCATGTCGGCATGGCCAGCCACGAACCCGCCCGCAGCGGCCAGCGCCTTTGAAAGCGTGCCGACCCGGATGTGCACGCCGTCGCTGCACCCCGCCTCCTCGACCAGGCCGCTGCCGCGGCGGCCGAACACGCCCGTGGCATGCGCCTCGTCCACCATCAGGATCGCCCGGTGTTTTCTCGCGACCTCACAGAGATCGGCCAGCGGCGCGACAGTGCCGTCCATCGAGAAGACCGTGTCGGTGACGATCAGCCTACGGCGGGCGGAGCCGGCCTGCGTGAGGATCGCATCGAGCGCGGCCATGTCGCGGTGCGGATAGATGCCGATGTGTGCACGGGAGAGCCGGCAGCCGTCGATGATGCTCGCGTGGTTGCGGGCGTCGCTGGCGACAACATCATCGGGCCCGACAAGCGCCGCGATCGTGGCGGTGTTGGCGGCGAAGCCGCTGGGGAAGGTGAGGGCCGCATCCACCGCAAGCAGGTCCGTCAGCGCCCGCTCCAGGAGCTCATGGGCCCGCGAATGGCCGCTCACCAGGGGGCTCGCGCCGGCACCAAACCCCTCGGCGCAGGCGGCCTTCGATGCCGCCTTCGTGAGTCGCACATCGCCGGCAAGCCCGAGATAGTCATTGGAACCGAAGTTCAGGAGCGTCTGCCCGTCGAGATCGACCTCCCTGCCCTGTCGGCCCGATCGCACGCGGTGGGGACGTTCGAGCCCCGCCGCGCGGAGGGCTGCGAGGTCGTCCTCGATCCAGGCAAGCGGTTCTGGCAGCGGCGCGGCACAGCGCGGCTGCTGAGGAGGAATCGCGGCGGCATCGAGTCGGCAGGTCATTCAACAATAGTATGCCGTTGGGTCAGGCCCGCCGAGGGCTGCTTTCTTTGCCAAGGCGCTCGATGGCCCGAAACTGGGCCGCCGTGACGGGCTGGACGGAGAGCCGGCTGCCGCGGCGCAACAGCTCCATCCCTGTCAGGGCGTTGACCGTGCGGAGTTCCTCCAGCGGGATCTCCCGCGAAAAAATCTCCACGAGTTTCACGTCGACCATTGCCCAGATCGGGTTCTCGGGCGACGCCTTGGGATCGTGGTAGTCGCTCTTCGGGTCCCAGGCCGTTGGATCGGGATAGGCGGTGCGGACGATCTCGACGATGCCGGCCACGGCCGACGGCGTGGCGTTGGAGTGGTAGTAGAGGGCACGGTCGCCCGCTTGCATCGCCCGCAGGAAGTTTCGGGCCTGGTAGTTGCGGACGCCCTCCCAGTGGGTCGTCTTTCGTTTCGCCTTGGCGAGATCATGGATCGAGAAGACGTTGGGTTCGCTCTTGATCAGCCAGTGGTTCATGGTGCGGATGGATATGCTTGAGTAGGATGGCCGAAGATCGATGATACCGGACGAGCCGCCATGCTGACGAACCGTTCATGGACGATCATTTTCGGAGCCTGGATGCTTCAGGCGTGGTGGGTGGCCGCAGCCTGTGGGCAGGTGTCGGTCCGGGAGCAGTTCACGACCAGTGGCACGGTGGAGGCGGTGGCGGCGGGCCGCCTGACCGTGCGGGACGAAGAGGGCAGCCGGTTGGAGGTCCGCCTTCAGGGGAGGGATGACCGGGGGTTGATGCTGTCGGACGGAGCACTGCTTGCGTTCCCGGCCGAGGTGCAGATCACCGGAGCGTTCGACGTGGCGACGCTGAAGCCCGGCCAGATGGTCCGCTTCCGCGGCCGTTTGAATGCCGGCGGGCGGTCCGACGGCGAGGTTGACGAGCTGACACTCATCGACGCCGAAGGCGCCGCGATCGGCGTGACCTTCGACGAGGAGCCACGCACGCCGCTGGAGTTCGTCGCGTGCGGGGTCACGGCCGCGGTCAAGCAGGCGGCGAAGGGCAGGCTGACGGTGCAGTTGCCGCAGGAAAAGGCTGCCAAGGGCAAGACAGTGCTCTCGTTCAAGCTCGCTCCGGACGTGAAGACGGGCCTGGAGAGCAGCGACCTGCGGCGGATCGAGGCGGGGGCGAAGGTGATCCGGCTTGAGGCGGTGCGGCTCAACACCGGCGACGTGCTCGCGAAACGGATTGTCGTCGAGACGGTGACGGGCACGGCCGTCAAGGAACGTGGCGACGACAGGCTGGCGAACAAGTACCGGGCCTTGTCGGATGAGCCGAAGGCCGAGCCCAGACTGATCCGCTCGCCGCACTTCGCGTTCCTGACGGATGTCTCCGACCGCGAGGCCCGGATCATCCTCGACAAGCTGGAGCGGATGGCCGGCCTGCTGGAACGCTTCTTCGGTCGCCGGCCGGGCGGTGTCGTGGAGGGATTCATCGTCCACGATTTGAGTGTGTTTCCGGCAGGCACATTTTCCGAGGCCGCCGGCGTCGCCAAGATTCGTGAAGGCGCAGGCGTCTGCTTCAACGCGTCTCTCGGCAGGCTCCGGAAGGCCACGCTCTATTCCTGCGCCGATCATGGTGTGATCCAGCATGAGTGCACGCACGGCTTCTGCCACATGACGTTCGGCTCGACAGGGCCGACCTGGCTGTCCGAGGGCATTGCCGAACTGGGCAATTACTGGCGGGACGGCGAGCAGGCGGTCGACATCGAACCGGTGGTGATGGCGTACCTGCAGCAGGCCGAGCCCAAGCGGACGCTCGCAGAGATCGCCACGCCCGGGCGGGAGCCTGCCGGCACGTGGCAGGACTATGCCTGGCGGTGGGCACTGTGCCATCTGCTGGCCAACAACCCCAACTATTCCGACCGCTTCAAGCCGCTTGCCGTCGCGCTCATGGAAGGTCGGCCCGACGTATCGTTCGAATCGGTCTATGGTCCCGTGGCCCGTGAACTGGCCTTTGAATACGACGCGTTTCTCAGGGACGTCGGCAATGGCTACCGCGCCGATCTGACGGCCTGGCCTTGGAAGTCGAAGTTTCGATCGCTGCCGCCGTCGGGTGGAAGCGTTCGGGCGATCGTTCGGGCGGCTGCGGGCTGGCAGGCGAGCGGCCTGCGGGTCGAGAAGGGCGTGGTGTATGAAGCGGGTGCCGATGGGATGTGGCGGACGGCACCGGCTGGCACGCAGGTGGGTGCCGACGGCGATGCGGCCGGCCATGGCGGTCTCGTGGGTGCCGTGCTGCTCGGTGCCGAACGCGGGGCAGAGCCAGGGGGCGCACAGGATGGCGGCGCCGCCGACTACACGCTCAGCGAAGAAATCCCTCTGGGTGCCAAGCGTGCATTCGTGGCTCCCGCGGACGGCCTGCTTGTTTTGCGGTGCGACGATGACTGGACGCAACTGGCCGACAATGCCGGAGAGCTGACTGTCACCCTGCGACGAACTGGATCAGAGTGAGTGAGCTATTGGCGGCAGCAATGATCTGCCGAAAGATGCGATCGGATCAGCCGTGGGCAGATCGCGACGGACGCCGCAGGCGCCGCCGTTCGAGACAGCCGAATGCTCCCAGCACGAGGGCGACGGCACCGCCACACAGGCCCGCATCGATCTCGGGAACCGCCCCTGGAACGGCTTGCAATGATGAACCACCCAAGTCGCGGAAGCCGACAGTGCCGCTCGTGTAGGTCGTGAAGCCGGCGATCGACGTGAGATTTCCCGAGGCCAGATCAACCGTATACCACGTGCCGCCGTTGTAGTCATGCCCATACAGCGTGCCGTAGTCGCCGTTGAAGGACAGCTGCAGATTGGGGTTGCCGCTGCCGTCGGGCACTCCGGAGCCCTTGATCACCGTCGCCGAGCCGGTTGTGGTCAGGGTGTTGAGATTGAGCGAGTAGAACAGCCCGTCGGTGTTGGTTGGCCATGCCGTGGCCGCATAGAGCATGCCGGCGTTGGCTCCGGAGCAGATGATGGCGATGTCGCCGAACCTGTTCCTGTCGCCCGGGTTCGTGTTGAAGGGTATGCCCGTGATGCTGTAGGTCGTGAGCGAGTCAAAGCCGGGGGTGGTCGAGCCGGTTCCGGAGTAGCTCAGGGCAACCTTGTTCAACTGATCGGACTCGGTGTTGAAAAACCAGAAGGAATCGGAGTAGAAGGCCGCATTCCACGGCTGTGATGTGGTGCCAGAAACGCCCAGTTGCGCAGCGGTCGCCACCCGCTCGATCGTCGTGGCATGGTTCCAGTAGTAGAGATCCTTGTTGGCATCGACGAAGAACATCTGGTCGCGTACGGTGTCGAACGCGAAGGCATTCGATTGACCCGTAAGGCCCGTATTGAAAACGGACCGCGAGGTTTGTCCGACAGGGTCGATCTCCCAGATCAGGTTATTGTCACCGATTCCGTAGATGTAGCTGGGCACGATCGGCTCAGCGACCGCGTGTGGAAACGTTGACGACACGAGCAGCATGCTAGCCAGAACGAAAAGCGACCTTGGGGAGCACAGAGAGCCGTTGAACATTGTGAGCTGAACTCCACTCTTCCAGTTACCGAACGAGCCTTGTTCTTCGCCGCAACCCGCAGCCGCTAGAATCTGCACGATCGATACAGCCGGCACGGGCGAATGCCAAGGCCAAGGCCGAACCAAACGGTGTCGAGATCGTCGCTGAAAAAGCGCGTGGGATCAAGCACTGGGTGACCAAAGCGGCCACTCAAAAAGGGGGGGCGAGCACTCATTTCCTTTGGAAAGCCGAGCGCAGGGGATCCCTGGACCCGGCGGCCTGCCGGAAAAACCGGCCAAAATCCGCCGAAAGAATGGGTGCTGGGTGTGTGGCCGCAGTCTCACGTCGGGCAGCGGGCCCCGAAATAGCCATGCTGTTCGATGTGCGCAGCGACCTCGGGAACCACCAGTTCTTTCCACGACAGGTCGCCGGAACAGATCCGTGACCGCACTTCCTCGCTCGAATAGGTGCGGAGTGATGACTCGTCGCAAGGCAGTCCGCAGATCAGGCCGTTGACGCGGAGATGCTCGAGCAGGTGCTTCAGGTGCGGGGCCACGGTGACCGTGTCGGCGGTGATCACCCGGCCATCGAGCATGTCCCGCGTGGGATGCACGTAGAGCCGAACCCGATGTGTGAAGAGCCGCCCGAAGGCCTCGAGGATGCCGCCCTCGAGATGCTGGTAGTGGCTTTCATTGAAGAGTTCCCGCAGGAGCGGCACGCCGAGCACGAGGCCGGTCTGCTCGACATGACGGCTGGCCAGATATTCGCCCAGCGTGTGGAATGCGCCGATGTCGGTGACCAACACCATTTTGCCGGCCGCGGAGAGCAGGTCGACGCGGGCCAGGAAATCGGCGTCCTCTGCAGTGCCGCGGTCCCGCAGGTTGTTCATGGTGATTTCCATGATTTCATGGATCTCCCCGGGAGTGCCTGCCTGGGCGCCGGCCGACGGCATGGCGGGCGGCACGGTGTCGGCCTCAAAACTCGCCCGCGCGCGGGCCATCATCTCGAGGTTCAGCCTCGTGACCGGGGCGAACCGCCCGCGCTCGATGAGCACCCTGCTCCGCCGCAGCGACTCCGAGGCCAACAAGGGCGTGCCTTCCACGTCGAAGAGCAGGGCCGGCGTCAAGCCGATCCGCACCAGATGCAGGCCCAGCAGGCGGTTGTCGATGCCGTCAAACGCCGGTCCGCGCATATGGATCCAGTCGATCTCCAATCGCTCGCGGCCGACGTTCTCCAGCAGTGTCTCGATCAGCTTCCGCGGCGCCTGCCAGTGGTGGAAGGCCGCATGGATCAGGTTCACGCCCAGCCGGCCGACCGCGTCTTGTTGCAGCGCGTTTGTGGCATCGAGCAGCCGGACGTGCAGCAGGATGTCGCTCGTCTTGGATCGTATTGCGTGCTGGAACCGCAAGCCCATCCAGACGTGACACGTATTCCCTCCCTTGAATGAACGGGCCGCCGCGGTGTCGGCAAAGACGAAGAACCGCGTCTGATCGCCACGCACGCCGTCGAGCCGCTCGTGCAGCAGTCCATATTCATGATCGAGCATCTGCTCGATGCGCTCACGAGAGACATAGCGGGTCGTCTTCCCGTAGATGGCGTCGCTGACCGTCATGTCGTAGGCGGAGATCGACTTTGCCACCGTGCCTGCCGCACCCCCAACGGCAAAGAACCACCGTGCCACTTCCTGGCCTGCACCGATCTCGGCGAAGTTGCCATAGATGGAGGCATCGATGTTGATGGCAAAGGCACGCTGTGCCGTGGGGTCGATGGCCTGCGTGGCGGTGGACGTCGGGAATGGTTGCATGGCCGTCTCCTCGGGGAGATTCTAGGAGATGCTCCGACTCTTCGCATGCGAGGGTGGGGGGTGTTGTGTCTTGGCGAAGCTGGCCGGGATCGCGTATCTTCGGGCATGCCGCCGCTTTCCTTCCGCGCACGTGCCTCCGAGTATCGGCGGCTGCTCTGTTCGCATGTCGCGGATGGAGGACCTGTGCATCTGTTGGCCGGGATGCCGGGAAATATTGGCGACCAGTTGATCTGGGCCGGAACAGAGGATCTTTTGCGATCCGCGGCCATCGGCTTTGGCAGGCTGGATGTCGGCGACGTGGAGGCATGCGAGGCGAGCGAAGGGTCACTTGTGATTCCGGGGAGCGGGGCCCTGACACGGCTGTGGCATGAGTGGCTGCCGGACCTCGTGCTCAGGGCATCACGACGCTTTCGGCGGGTTGTCCTGCTGCCGTCGCAGTACGACGTGTCGGTGGGGATCGTGGCCGAGGCATTGGCACAGCCGAACGTGTACGCATTTGCGAGGGAAGCCCGCTCCTACCGGGAAGTCAGCCGCTTCGGCAGGGCTGCGCCGGCCTTTGACCCGGCGATCTATTTCGAGCATTTTCCGGCGTGGGATGGAAACGCTCCTGCCATTCGCGAAACGACCAGCCGACTGATCGCTTTTCGGGAAGACAAGGGCAGTCTGCTCGGTCACCATGGCTTCATTCCCAACCCGGAACTCAACCGTGACATTTCCCTGAAGGCTACCGGGCTCGAGGATTTTCTGGCGGCAATTTTCAGCGTCGAAATGGTGGTCACCGATCGACTGCACGTGGCGGTGGCGGCTGTGATGTCTGGGAAACGACTGCTCTTCCTCGATCCCTATGATCAGAAGATCTCCACATACTTCTCCTTCACGTTTCGTGACGAGTTCGTGGAACGGGCCGGCCCTTGCAGCCTGGAATGGCTCGTCGCCAGCGGCTTCATCATCGCGAGGTCATGAGCATGAGCAGCCTCTCCTTGATTCACGGGGTCGTCATGGCCCGCGACGAATGGCCCCTGCTGGAACTGGCGATCACCCACGCGCTGCTTCAACACGTGGATCGGGTGTGGGTGCTCGACCATGCGAGCACCGACGGTACGGCGGCCGGCCTGCGGCGCCTCTGCGATGTGTGGGGGAATCGAATCACCGTCGTCCGCCTCGAGGCAACACCCTATTTTCAGGAGGCCGCCACCAGCCTGCTGCTCGAGGTCGTGAATCCCGGCCCGGACGACTGGGTCTATGTCTTCGATGCGGATGAATTTGCCATCACACCCGCGGCGACGTCGCTGAGGGATATTCTCAACCGGGCAACGCCGGAGCATGGGGTTGTTCGCTACCAGGTCGACAATTGGGTGGCACCACGGGGATTCGATGACACCGATTTCGAGCAGTATCCGGGACTCAGCTACCGCGCCGTCCCGAATCTGTTTCTCGAACTGGGCCCGGAGTTGACGAGCGATGAAATTCAGCATGGCACCATCAGTTTCTTCGACGTGCCCTTTGCGTCGAAGGTCATCGTCCGCGGTGGCTCAAGCGGATGGCTGGCAGCCGGCTCGCATGCGCTCAAGCCCTGCTCCATGGTCCCCGAGATGGCTGTGTCCCCGGACCAATTCCGGGTGGCGCACTTTCCGCTTCTGAGCCGCAAGCGGCTGGCACTCAAGGTGCGGCAAGGGCGTGATCTGATCGCACAGGGATTTCACCGCCTGCATGGCTGGCAGAGCCAGATGCTCGCCCGCTTCGACACAAGCGGCCTGCTTGACGACTTTTGGAGCAGGCATTCCGTCGGCCATGTAGACGGCCTGGATCACGGCGGTTCGCCCTTGGTCGTGCGGGACGACACTTTCTCGCAAGCGATCGGCCCGACGCTGGCCCTCCTTCGGAGGAACCAGCGGCCGGCGGAATGGGTCTTCCCGAGAGCCGACGCCGATGCGACGCTCCTGCTGTCTGCGGCCCTGCGGGCCATGCAAAAACTCCAGGCGCTGGCCGAGACGCTTGCCGGCCAACAACGCTTCGCAACTGGTGCATGCGCGGCGGCGCGGGCTGAGCGCGATGCGATTGCCGCGGAGCGTGATGCAATTGCCGCGGAGCGTGATGCAATCATAACGTCCTGCACGGTTCCGTCCGGCACATCAGCACCCGCGTTGCGGGTGGCGACCGACAGGCTCGAGCAGTCGTGCACAAGCAGGATCGGCTGTTCGCGGAAGGTGTTTGGCATCGGCTGGGCAAAGACCGGGACCAAGACGCTGGGTGCGTGCTTCGAGATTCTGGGTCTGAGCCACCAGGGCCCGGACCTCTCGATCGTCAAAGATCTTCGTGCCGGAGATCTCAGCCGGATCATGAGCCTTGCGGGCGAAAAACAGGCGTTTGAGGATTGGCCCTGGCTGCTTCTGTACCGGGAACTGGATGAGGCGTTTCCAGGCAGCCTGTTTGTGCTGACGAACCGCTCGCCTGAGCGGTGGCTGCGCAGTTACCGCACCATGCTGGCCTCCCAAGGCGTGCCTTCAAGCGAGATGAATGAACTCAGGTCCATTCTCTATGGCTTCGCATTTCCGGATGTCTCCGACAGCCAGCTCCTCGAGCGATTCAATCGGCATAACCATGAGGTCCGCAGTTATTTTCGAGGCCGGGCGGACGACCTGCTCGTCGTCGACTGGGAGGCCGGGTGCGGCTGGCGGGAACTCTGTGCATTTCTCGGCGTGGCCATTCCCGAGCGACCCTTCCCGTGGGTCAACCGGGGGCATCATGAGGTCACGGTCGGCGTGGATGCCTGCCAAGAGTGATGGAGCGTTGGATGGGGAGCACACGTGACGCTCTTGCCGACAGCGTGGCTCGATGAGGTTGGCGTCGGCTGGGCAGCGCCAGAGCCGGAGCCGTCTGCCAGCCCGCACCTAGGCCGCCAACTGTTGCCGATGACGTGTTCGTCTGGCGAGGACTGCCGCGGCCACGTCGCGGAGCGCCGTGGGATCGACCCGAAGGTCGGAATCCCCTATGGCCGTCTGTGGATTGAAGTGCCTGACATGCACGGGGCTGGCCATGTGCAAGTGGTAGTCCAAGCCACGGTGAAACGCGATCTCGTAGAAGCACGTCCAGGGACGGTACGGTGTGCCGATCTCGATGACCTTCGTGCCCGGCTGGCAGAATGCCAGGTTCGTCAGCCCCGCGCCGTGTGGGCCGATGACGCACTCGGCCCGGTGAAACAGCGAGATTTGCCGGGCCAGTGGCATGCCCTCCAGACGGTGCCGCTCGAAGCCGAGTGGGTGCAGGGATCGTAAAAGATCCCTTTCGTTCACGATCGACCGCGCGGCTCGGCTCCCGCGCGAGATGAAGATCCGACGGCCCGGCCCGGCCCAGGGGCCCATGTGGGCCGTGAGCCGGTGGAAGAGAAAATCGATCGTCGCGCGGGAGAGACCGCCATGGAACGAGGAGACGACCAGACGGGCCGGGGCCAGATGCGAGTGGCGGGTCGCCGGCAGGATGCGGTCGCTGGGAATGCCGATGAGCGACAGGGTTTCCCGCTGGAACCGCTGGCGGATCGGTGCGTAGATGCGGTCGTAGGCAATGCCCGACCGCTCGTAGAGATCCAGTCGCGGGACCGCCTCCAGAAGCCAGTGGTAGTAGTTGTGGTGTGGCCCGGTGGTGACGACCGCAACCGCGTGCGGCGTCGGGCTGGGCCTCGGCAGATGCGACAGTCGCAGCGGATTTGTCGGATCGTCGCTTGCAAATCCGAGGCCCGAGCACTCCTCGATCACCCCATCGTCGGCAGTCATCACAATACCGGCATCGTGGGTCACGCGACCGTGCGGGAGCGTTGCCACGAATGATTGTGACGCCGGCTGGATGACGTCCCCTCGCAGGAGCCGGTCGAATGTTGCGAGGGCGACGGCGTTCTTGATCCGTGCCCGGACCCGCTCGACGGCTGCGAGATCGCCCGTGACGTCGTGGGGTGGGAGCACCTGGCGGGGAGCACGGTCAAGCGAGAGCATTTCGCACCGTCCAAGGTCGGCCAGCGCGGCAGGAGTGGAGGCTGTGCAGGGCGTGGGCACGCCGAATCCCAGCCGGCTGCGGATGGCCGTCAGCAGCAGCGGCCGAACCCTGCGTTTCCAGATGCCCGTGATCTTGCTCATGCGGGGGAGGGTCGCAGTGGCCGCGGCCGCCGACAAGGGCAAAAAGACGAGGGCAAAAAGTGGGCGGGCCGGGCGTTTGCACGCCCGGCCCGCTTTGCTTTCTCATGCGTCACCCTGGCCAGCGGCTAAGGGTGGGGCTCAATTAGCAGCCCTTCTTGCAGCCGAGGAGGCCACGCTTGCCGGCACCGTTGCCGGAGTTGCTGCCCGAGCAGCCACAGCCGTTGTCGGCCGGAACCTGCTCTTCGACGCACTTGCGGACCTGCGTGCACACCGACTTCGTGACCTTCTTGGGGACACGGACGACGTACGACTCGGTCTTCGTCTCCGACACGTTGTCGCTGACGCACACCGTGTAGTTGGCGGTCTTCTGGACCGGCACCATCACCGTGTAGGA
>CAYSPN010000107.1:0-4268 GCA_964432895.1 uncultured Candidatus Kuenenia sp. | reverse complement strand
CAGGTCGGAGCCGGTGCCGCCGATCGCGGCGTTGACCTCGCTGAATCGTGCGTTGGGAAAATCCTTCTTGAGACGGTCGAGTGAAAACACCCGCCAGCCTGGTGCGGCGGTGATACTGCCGCCCAGATAGGCGACTCGAACGTCGCCGCCGGCCTTCGCCTTGGCGAAGAAGTTGGGCAACCCGCCCCGTGGCCGGCATTCGACGGCCGTCACCAGCGTGGGCGCGTCGGCGGGCTGTGCGATGACGTTCGGCATGCCAAGACAGACCGCGACGAGGCAGATGATCCTGACGATCGTCGGCAGTGATGCATCGAATTGGGAATGGAATGTTTTCAAGGCGAAGGTTTTCCTGGTACGGCGAAGTCGAAGACAGTGCCGCTTTTCTCCGGCACGTCGATTTCGACAATGTGGGTGGGGAACAACTGCTTTCCCAGGGGGTGATTTTCGATGATCTCGCCCATCTGGCTTTGGTAGGAAACTCCATCACAGCCGTTGATCATCACGCGATGCGGACCGCTCCCAGGGTTCCGGCCGTTCTGCGTGGCATACTTCCCGGCCTTGATCTCGCAGAAACCGGCCGTCCTTCCCGGCTTGCCCGCACCGTACGGCACGAATGTCATCGTTCCGGCGGGGATCGGCTTGCCATCGAACGTGACGCTCCCCGAGAGGGCGTAGCGGTCGCGCGGGCCGCAGCCAGGCATGATGAAGGCCGCGAGCAGGATTAGACAGGCCGTCCGGGCCCCGAAAGTCATACGTCGCATGCCAACGGATCCAGAGAGAGTGCACGCTAGTCGGCGGAAGACTTGCTGCCGGCCGCCATGAAGACATTCATGTCGATGGCATCGCCGACAAACGCGACGGAGCCGTCGCCCATCACGAAATTTGTTCCGCCTGGGTGATTGCTGCCCCAATTCATGTTGTTGTACTGCCCGTCCGAGGGCACGGTCAGGCCGCCCTCGACTTCCGCCTTCGAGATGTTGAGCGGCCGGGAATAGTAGATGTTTCTCGCGGGGTTGATGAATTGCCCCAGCCCCCAGCCGTTGTAGCCAACGAGGTAGGAGAGCACGTTGAAATTACCCTGCTTGCCCATGCCCGCCCAGGCAATCTCGCCGAGGAGGTAGGTCTTCGACAGCCCGTCCGTGACATCCTTGGCAGCCGCACCGCGGGGCTGCAGGCTGACGGCAGAGTTTGTCGCAGCGACCCCGAAGATGCCCTGCGACGGCCGGATGGCCTGGGGCCACGTGCCACCGTTGCTGTACTTCGGATATGTCGCAGCCAGCGAACCGGGCACCACGACCCCCATGATGCCGAAGTAGTTCATGGTTCGTGCAACGGACGCCGGCGTTGCCGAGCCCGACAACCGGCCGTCTTCAAGTGAGCCGTTGCTGGGGCAGTAGAGCGTGTCAACACGGTTCGAAACAGCGAGCGACGAATTTGGATCTGACGACGTCGTGATGCTCGCGATGTCGAAGTTGACCCGCGAAAAAAGGGCCGACTGCTCGATGAATGGGAGCACGAAGGCGATCCACGAGATGCCCTGGCCGTAGGTCGCGTCGGTCATGCCGCTCTTGTAGGCGTCGGTCGCCTTGAACGCCAAGGGAAACTTCTTGTTTGCATCGTGGAAGTTGTGGATGCCGAGCGCGAGCTGCTTGAGGTTGTTGGTGCACTGCAATCGGCGGGCGGTCTCGCGTGCCGCCTGAACCGCCGGCAGCAGCAGGCCGACGAGTGTGCCGATGATGGCGATCACCACCAGGAGTTCGACGAGTGTGAACCCTCTGGATTGCCGAGAACTTCGGGGTACGTTACCTCGAAAGACTGACTCTTGTGCCATGATTCGAACGCCCCTCATTTGGATGTTTCCCCGCTCCCGGCCCGCCCCGATTCTATAACCGGACGCGTTCCCCCGCCAGCAACATTCGTTCAGACGTGGCCGGGCCACCACACCCAGCCGTTCATTCGCGGTTTGACTGCCGGTGTTACTGCGGTTGGGGCGGCTTTTCGCGGGCACCCTCGGCCTCGACGATCGGCCAGGCGGCGCGGAGATCGTCGGCGTAGGGACCGATCTTCTCGATCGGGATCGGCTGGAAGCCTAGTTTCAGGGCCGGCGACTCAGGCCGCAGCCGGTAGTCGTCTTGGTCACGACCGACGAAGAGTGGATCGCCCACAACCGACTTCCCATCGAAGCCGAGCGCCTGCCACGATGCCCACTCGTCGAGAGCCTCGACCTCCTCGAGCTTCACGTTGTCGACGAGCACGCCTGCCCCGGCACCGTTGACGTCGATCCTCACCACGCCTGCCGTCATCTTCTCGTGATAGCCACGCTCGCCGGCGGCCGGCACGCGGAACGTGAACTCCACCGGCTTCCACGCGGTGTCGATCGTCGCCTGGTTCGGGGAGCTGCCCCAGAAGAACATGTTTGGGATGTGCGACTGCAGCATCAGGCCGACCTTCACTTCCGGCCGGTTTGCCTTCAAGTTGGCCGAGAGCCGATAGATGTGGCCGGGCTTGATGGCGAACTCGGATGAGACGACCTGTGCCGAAACTTCCTTGCTGCCGCCCGCATCTTTGCCCGTGCCGGCGTTGATGCCCAGCGCCCGCTTCCCTGCGGAGGCGTCTCCTTCCGTCAGGGCGGCCACCGCATCGACCGGTCTCATCTGCCACCGCCATTTGTCGGGCAGCGCGCCCGCCTTGCCTGCATCGGACTTGCCCGCCTCGAAGCCGGTGTTGTCGATCGCCACGGTTGCGAGCGTCTTGCCGGTCTTTCGCTGGCCAGTCAGGAGTGGCAGCCCATGGTGCCAGACGACGTTGTCGTCAGACTTGTAGTGGTCGAAGGGCAGGTTGCGAAACGAAAAGAGCTTCGCCTTCGGGTCGCGGTAGTCGACGATGTTTCGCAGGAATTCGTTGCCGGTCATGACAAGGCCGTCGGGCAAGATCGCGTCCTTCGGATGCGTCTTCATGTTGCGCATCGACTGCCAGGCCGGCTGCCCCGCGACGCTCTCGTAGCCCTTCACCATCGTGGGGAAGTGGTTCGTCCAAAACTTGTGGCCACCGGTCCAGCCGCTGTATTCGATCTGCTGCGGCCCGCAGTCGATGAAGACGTTGTTTTCAACGTGGTTGTCGCGGCCGTTGTGGAGGTGCAGCCCCGCCCGCGAGCACCGGGCCACGATGTTGCCGATCACGTCGACGCCCCCGGCGTTGTCGTCCAGGTAGACGCCCCAGGCGAAGTGCGGGCTCACCCACTTCTCCCCCTCGCGGCCGTAGCCGAGGATGTCATGGAAAAAGTTATGGCGGATGACCGAACCGCGGGACGAGATCCAGTCGCGGCCGCCTGTATAGATGGCTCCCGTGTCTTCCGTCTCGAGGTTCACGTGGCGGATGTGGTTGAATTCGATCTCGAGGTTGTTGCCGCTGAACATGATGCCCATGCGGGGACCGTCGTGGATCAGGTTGTGGGCCACGCGGTTGCCGACGCCAGTGAGGGCGACGCCCACGCCCTGCTTGTAGAACACGCCCACGTGGTGGATGTAGTTGTTTTCCGCGCGGTTGCGGGCCGGGATGAGCGTCGTGCGGTCACCGCCGGAGATCGCGACGCCGTTCGACCCGGTCTCCGAGATGTCGCAGCCGACGACGGCGTTGTCGGAGCCGCCCTCGACCGACGCGCCGCTGCCGGAGTAATTGCCGACATTGCGAATGGTGCAGCCGGCCACACGGCAGTGGCGGGAGTTCCTGACGGCGACGGCCGTGCCCTCGCAGCACTCGAATGTCAGTCCGCGAATCGTCACGTGCTCGGTGTCGGGGCCGATCGAGAGGATCGTGGCGAGCGTCGGCACGAAGACGGGCCGGTCGGCGAGCGGCTCGGGCGGTAGGAAAAAGAGCGTGTGCGCCTCGCGGTCGTGATACCACTCGCCCGGTGCGTCGAGCTCCTCCCGCATGCCCTGGATGAAATAACGGTCGCCGGGGCGGATGGCATAGGAGCAGTCGGCGGTGAGCGTGACCTTCCGCGACGCGACATCGATCGCCTCGATGCGGACGATGTTGTTCCACCAGTTGTAGCGCGGAAAAATGAAGACCTCGCCCTCGGTCGGCCGGGCCCACGGCCTTGCGTCGGTGGGCTTCTGCACGAGCGATCGCTTGCTCTCTCCCTCGATGTCGGCATACATCGGCATGATTTTTCCATCGACATAGGCCCAGCCGCCGCCATACGGATTGCCAGGATCGAAGTTCGGCCAGCGGGCGAGGTGCTGCCGCCTGCCGGCGAAGATGAGCTG
>CAYSPN010000106.1:0-2527 GCA_964432895.1 uncultured Candidatus Kuenenia sp. | reverse complement strand
AAGGCTCTCGAGCATCGCCAGCGGCCGGCCCGTGCGGCTGCCCGGCGTGTAGACCGCCATGTCGACCGACTCGTGGAGACGACGGATCCGCTCGGCCGACTGCCCGCTCGCGGCGAGTCCGTCGGACCACTTCTTCGCCGTCCGTTCGGCAAGCTCCTCGACCGTGATCCCGTCCCGCTTCGCCGCGTCGGCCTCGACCCACGGCAGAAAGTCGGCCGGCGCGAGGCCTGGAAACGACAGGAGCACGTTGGCGAGATCGCCCTTGGGGTCGATGACGAGCGTGGGGATGCCGTCGATCGCGGCCTCCTCGATCAGGTCGATGAGCAGTCCCGTCTTGCCGCTGCCGGTCATGCCCACGCAGACGGCGTGCGTCGTGAACCGACGCGCATCGATCAGGAGCGGCGAGCCGCCGGCAGCACCGCCGTCGGCATCGATCTTGCGGCCGAGATAGAAGACGCCCAGCCCCTCGATATCCGTCGGCGTCTCGATCGCCTTGCCGCGTGCCGCGCCACCGCCTGCCGACTTTCTCGCTGCCATGATGCTGTCCGCTGGGAACGGAACTCCGCTGGAGAATGGTGTGGATGCCGAACCGCCGGCCTCCATTCAACGTCCCTGCGGCAAATCCTGCAAATCGTGGGCCGCACCCGCCGCCGGGACGCCGAGAAGGCGGGCGGTGGCCCGGTCGAGGGCCCGCACGAGGGGGTCGGGCCAGAGGCCCAGCAGGAACAGGGCTGCCAGCAGGACGGTCAACGCCACCCGCTCCCGCGGCAGGATCGCGTGCCGCGTGCCGTCCGGGTCGACCGGCCCTCCAAACACGTGAAACCAGCCTCGCATCATGGCGATGCCGCAGAGAACGGTCGAGAAGATCACGAGCAGCCCCGCATGGAGCTGCTCATCCAGACTGCCCGACACGATCAGGTCGTCGGCCACGAACGAGAGCGTGCCGGGCAGTCCAATGCCCGCCAGCCCGAAAAGCAGGAAAAACGCCGCCAGGGCGGGCGCGTGCCAGAATCGACCTTGGGGCGTGTCGAGCCGGATCGGCCCCGCCCGACTCTCCAGCGCCCACGACACCAGTCCGATGCCGGTCAGCGCCAGCCCGCTGGAGATCCAGACACAGAAGGCGCCGTTGAGCTCCATCGGGAGGGTGCCGGCGAGGCCCGCGAGCACCATCGCCGACTGGCTCATCGCCAGCGTGCCGATGAGCGACCGCAGGTCTCGTTGCACGATGGCCAGCGCCGCACCGTAGGTCGCCGTGACCAACGCCAGCTGCGAGAGCACGACCAGTTCGGCGGCCACCCCCTCCGGATGGTCGACGTGGCCGATGAGCAGCCGCACGGCGGTATAGGAAGCCACCTGCGGCATCGTCGCGGCAAGCGCCGTCGACATGGTCGCGCCGGAGAAGAGCGCGGGATACCAGGAGTGAAACGGAAAGATGCCCTTGCGGATCATGACCGCGATCGCCACCAGCCAGCCCCCCGCCGAGCCCACCCAGCCTGCGGCGGCGGCCCATGGCGGATCGACGATCAGCAGCACCGTGCCAACCCCCATGCAGACCAGCGCCGCACACATCGCGATGGCAAACACCCGCGCCGCCGCCATGCCCCCCGGCGTCCTCCGCACGGATATCCAGGTGGGCAGCGCCGTCGCGCACCAGAGCACGATCAACAGCAGCGGATGCGACGTGAGAAAAAGAGCGAAGGTGGCGGCTGCGCCGAAGAGAATGCGAGCCACGGCCGACGGCTCGAGGGCCCGCCGCGGCGCCACCAGCAGGATCGACATCTCCACCAAGGCGACATAGGGGAGCAGCACGGCGGTGATGCCGTCGATGCAGACGACCCATCCGCCACCGAGCCGGTCGCCGAATACCCGCGGGGCGCCGTCGGTCCGGCTCCAGAGGATCGTGATGGCAAGGCTGGCCAGCAGCGACACGCAGGCCATCGCCACCGCAAACCGGCGGGAGCTGCCGCGGCGGAATCCGAACGCCGTGCCGGCAGAGCCGATCAGGGGGGCGGCCACCGTGATCACAGCCGCTGCCAGCAGTCCAATGTCGTCTGCTGCGGTCATGGGCGGCCCCCGCCCGGGCCCGCATCGCCACCCAGAAAGACGAGCCAGCGCCGCTCGAGGTCGGCGGCACATTCAAGCAGCCAGAGGAATGGCTCGACGAACAGCCGGCCCACCACCATCTGGTCGAAACCGCGGTCGAGGGCGATGCGATAGAACCTCACCTGCAGCCCCTCCGGCAGCCACCGACCAAACGCCCACCGATCGGCACCGGGATGTCCACCGAGGGCCGCCTCCAGTTCATGGCGGTCATGCAGCGCCGACGGCGACCGCAAAATCTGCAGACTGCGGAGGATCGCATGGCTGATGACGTGCACGAGGGGAATCACACGCCAGCCGAAGCCAATCTCCGCGAAGATCAGGCCAGACTGTGTCATCGAGGCATAGGCGAGCATGCTCTTGAGGTCGGTCTGCACGCGGCCGACCAGGGCGGCATGCAGCGCCGTGCCGATGCCGATGATCACGA